>JBFZFE010000242.1:0-10655 GCA_041306525.1 Verrucomicrobiota bacterium
GCGAGCGGCCGCGCGCCCCGCCGAATCCGCAAGATCCCATGCACATGATTCGGCATCACCACAAATTCATCCAATTCGATTTCCTTCCGGATGCTCGCGCTCTTCTGCCACTCCTCCGCCGCGGCGCCCGGCCGCATTCAACACCATGCGCCCGTTCACGACCGTCCCGAACAACGGCCGGTTCTCATGCGTGTTGCACGTGATGAAATACCAGCCCGGCCCCGTGTAATCCCACCCCCGCAACCGGATGCTCTGCCGATTGGGCAGGGCCGCCCGGCCGCCCTCCCGGACGGGCGAGCGGTAGGTCGCCCTCTCGGTCGCACGCCCCGATGGCGCCGGCGCTGCCCCGCTCATATCAATCTCCCTTCAAACGCCCGCTGCAAGATGGACTGGCGGAGGCGGGTGGCGCGCTGGAGATTGGCGGTGACCAGCGCGGACAACTCCTCCACCACGCTCAACCGCCGCTCCACTTCCGCCACAATCCGCTCCTGCTCCGCCACCGGGGGCACCGGCAATTCCAAGTTCTCGAAGCGGCTCTTGTTCAAGATGGGCAACGTCGTCGCTGAAGCGTTCTCCTTGATCTGCTTCTGGCCGTCTGGACTGACGAAGCACCAATACGCCCACTCCGGTATGGCGATCTTGCGATTCACAATCAACGCGTTGATTTGCTGATTCGTCGCGCACGCAACACGCGCCAGTCCGGTCTTGCCGATTGTCGCGCCGATGCACGTGACGAGTACCGCACGCTCCGGTAACAGTCGCGCCAACTTCGCGCCCTTCTCGCTGAGGTATTCCCTTGCCTCGTGGACGTAGTATCCGGCATTCAGGTCGGTGGGTTTGAAGAAGGGCAAACTGCCACCGAGGTTGCCGGCATCCTTGGTTGAAGGCGTCGAGCCGGTAACTGCTTCGCCAATCTCAGATACCGGCAATCTTTCCCACGGGCCTTCGCAGGCGGCTTTGAGGACGGCGGCGCGGTAGCGGTGGAGGTTGGTCTGCACCCGCCGCAACGCCGCCACCCCCGCCTCCAGCCGCGTGAATTGCTTCTCAATCTCCGCCACAATCCGCCGCTGCTCGGGGAGTGGGGCGACCGGAACCAGAAGTTGTCGGAATCGGTCGTGTGTCAGATTCAAGCCGCTGTCGCTGCCGCCAGTCTTCATCTTGTCGATGGCTTGGCGCGCCTGTTCCGTCTGGAGGAACGCCTCGACATACCGGGCATCGTGGCGTTTTGGCTCAACGCGGAAGCGATACATCTTGCCGGACATCAGTAGGCGCTTGCGGGTGCGTCTGACAAGACACGCCACGCCACAGCGCGCTCGCGGCCCGGCACACGTGATGAGAATGTCGCCTACTTTGACTTCAATCAGCGGGCGCGGCTCAAGTTTGTCGGGGAGTCGCTTGTTGTGTTCGGGCTGAAACTCGCCGGCTTGAATGGACGTTGTCTTCAAGACGCCCCAAACGTCTTCCGATGGCGACGGCTCTTTCTCGCACTGTGGACTCCAGCCTTGGTGGAGCGTCCGTCCATCCGCCAACGGTGCGAACAGGTTCTCAATCGTGCCGGTAGTCCAGCCCGCCGGCAACGACAGAGATTTGCCGAGGACGGCGTCTCGTCCGACTCGGCTTTCGCCACACTCAGGATGACAAGCCGGGGAAGCGGGTTGCCGGGGTGAAGGGGCGGCGGTCATTCGGGTTCAACCGGCAGATCAATAAACAGTTGCGGAAAGTACGACGGCAGCACTTTGGCGGGGAAGGCAATGCGGAGTTTTCCCTTGGCCGACGGGCTTTCGATGTAGCCTTCCTTGAGTCCCAGTTTGATGATCTCGACGGCGGTGGTCGTGCCTTTGCCGGTGATTGCGCTCACCCGTTCACGGGCGAACTCGCCTTCATCAACGAGCGTCCGCACTACACGCATAAGCTCTTCCCGATACTTGGTCAGGTGCAATGCTTCGTAGGTAAAGTGGCGTTCCACGCGGGTACGAAGATCGGAAAGCTTGAGCAGCGCCCCCATAAACGTGACTTGATCGAGGATTGTCTCCAGGAAAAACAGGCAGAACTGGGACAACCCGCGTTCGGAGAGGCTGCCGCGACCGTCATAGTCATTCTCCCGCGGCCGGTCGGCAGCGTGAAGCTGGGCATAGTAGGCTTGTCCGGCGCGGGCGAGCCCCCGGGACAGCGTCCACATTCCGTGACCATCGAGTCCATGATGTTGCAGCAAAGCGTGAGAGTGCAGGCGGGCAACGCGTCCGTTGCCGTCACCGAAGGGGTGAATCCACGCCAGCCGGTGGTGAGCGGCGGCGATGGCAACAAGCCGGTTCGTGGCCAGAATCGCCGGGCTGCTGTATGCCTCGCGGAAGCGATCGAGAAATGCCGGCAGGGCGGCGAAGTCGGGCGGCGTATGAGGGCCAACATCAACCATGTAGTCGCGTGGCTGTCCGGGCACAATGCGGTATTCTTTGCCGGCTTTCGTCTTGGAGACGTGCATGGATTCAGGCAAGCGGCGGTAGAAGTCGCTGTGAATCCAGCAGAGGAACTCCGGGGAGTACACGTTCACACCACCTTTGCGGAGGTGTGTGAGCATGGCTTCTTCCGTTTGGATGTGGGCAACGGCCAGCAGTTGGTTTTCTTTCTGCTTTTTGTTTGTCGAGAAATCCTCCCGCTGTGCTCGTTCGATGTCACGCGGCAGGGTCTTGTGGCCTTCAATCAGGTTCGAGTAATAACAGTTCATTTCCCGAACAAGGGCGGCGATTTTTTCCCGCACCACCGGGGCGTGAACAAAGCCCCGGAGTTCGCCGACGGCCAGAGTGATCTTCTGGGAAAGCTCCGCCAATTCCGCTCGCCTCAAATCCGGCAGGAGCGGTTCTATGGCCGCAACGTTCCGAAAAACTGCCTTTTCGTCACTCATTATGAAAATCTTTCTGAAAATGTTTTATACACACTAACACCTGCACTTGCAATGACATGCGTAGAATACACCTGTCTGCACACTGCGAAAAGTGAAAATGTTTATGAAGATCATGCGGCGAGCACCGTGTTGAGTTCGTTGAGCAGTGCCGGTAATTCAGGGAACAGTTGCCGGGCTTTGCCGAGGCCGCCGGCTTGGGCGAACGGGGCGTAGTCGAAATCGTCTTCCTCGATGCTGCAACTGGTGGCGATGTGGTCGCGGATGAGATTGAGCCAGGCGAGTTGGTCGCCGGCGAAGTTTACGCCGGCTTTTGCCTTGTCCATGAGCCATTCGTTGAAGCGTTCGTGGACGGAGTCGGCGAACGGTTTCAAGACGGGTTGTTGTTCGAGGGCGAAACGGACGAGGGCGACGAGATCGGCGAAGCGACCGGCTTGGGAGCGGCCTTTGACCTTGCCGGGTTTGGCTTGGGCGAAAGCGTCCCAGAGGCGGTCTTCGGTCCACGCGGCGTGGTTGTCGCGGAGTTTCTTCTCCAGTTCCTTGAGCATCGGTTCGGTGAGGCGTTGCCGGTAGGGGCGGCTGTAGAGGATTTGGAGGGCGGTGATCTCGGCTTGGTGTTGTTGGATGTACGCGGCAAAGGATTTCAGGAGGTGCAACGCCTTTTCCTTGGCGGCGGGATCGAAGCCTTGGGAGACGACCTTATCGATGGTGACGGTGTCGATGGTCTGTTCGGCGTCCTGCTTGGCCTTGGTGAGGGCGTCGCGCAAGGCCGGGAGGTCGAACGGGGCGCAGGCGGCGGTGATGAAATCTTTGCGTACTGCTTCAAGTTGTTCGGGTGTGGGTTCCAGTTGCCACACTGGTTCGCCGGACGGCGCGCTCGGCGAGCGCGCCCTACCCACGGCTTCGGCATGGATGGCGTCGGGGTCAACGGCGCGGAGCAATGCGCCCGACAATTCGGACAACGTTTTCCCGCCGGCAAGACCTCTCAGTGCCTCCGTGTCTCCGTGGTTCAATTCCTTCTGTAACCGAGCCAGTCGTCCGGCCAGCGTGGTGAGGGTGTCTTCGTCGCGTTTGCCGAGGGCGACGCCGAGCAGGAGTTTGTCGAAGGGGACGTTGCGCTGGCGTTCCAGTGGCCGGGAATCGGTCTTGTCGCTCTCGCACACGCCGACGGCGTCAATGATGTAGAAATGGGTCTTGGCGCGGGCATCTTCGCCGCTGACGGCTTGGAGGTCGGTGGGCGTGAGGACCCGGGTGCCCCGGCCTTTCATCTGCTCGAAGTAGGTCCGGCTGCGGATGTCGCGGAGGAAGAGGAGGCATTCGAGCGGTTTGATGTCGGTGCCGGTGGCGATCATGTCCACGGTCACGGCAAAGCGGAGTTGGGGCGAGGTGCGGAACTCCTGGATGAGCGTCTCGGATTTCTCGTAACGTTTGGTCTCGGGGTTGTAGGTCTTGTAGGTGATTTTCTTGGCGAAGTCGTTGCCTTTGCCGAACACTTCGCGGACGAGATGGACGACGTCCTCGGCGTGGTTGTCGTCCTTGCAGAAGATGAGGGTCTTGGGCACGAGCGTGCGGCCGGGGAACAGGTCGGTGAAGATGGCGTCCTTGTACGCTTGGAGGACGGTGCGGATCTGGGAGGGGACAACGACTGAGCGGTCGAGTTCGTTGGCCTTGTACTCCAGGTCTTCGTCGAGGCGTTGCCAGCGGACGGTGCGGGTTTCCTTGGAGCGTTTGTCCACGTAGAAGCCCTTTTCGACCTTGCCGCCTTGCTCGGTGACGTCGGTTTTGATGCGGTAAACTTCGTAGCCGACGTTGACGCCATCGGCCACGGCGCGCTCGTGGTTGTATTCCATCACGAGGTTCTGGTTGAAGAAGCCGATGGTCTGCTTGGAGGGCGTGGCGGTGAGGCCGATGAGGAAGCTGTCGAAGTATTCGAGCACCTGCCGCCAGAGATTGTAGATGGAGCGATGACATTCGTCGGTGACGATGAAGTCGAAGGCTTCGATGGGGATGGCGGCATTGTACTTCACATCGCGGGGCCGATCATCGGCGGCGGCGAGTTCGAAGCCCGATTTCTCGTCGATGTCCTCGTCGAGTTCCTCGCCGCGCAAAATGGAGTAGAGCCGCTGGATGGTGCAGATGGTGACGCGAGCGCAGGAATCGAGCTGGCCAGAGGTGAGGTGCTGGACATTGTATAGCTCGGTGAACTTGCGGCCGGTATCGGGACAGACGAACTGCTGGAACTCCGCGAGCGCCTGCCGGCCGAGGTTGGCGCGGTCCACGAGGAACAGCACGCGCTTGGCCCCGGCATGTTTGATGAGCCGGTAAGTGAACGCGCAGGCGGTGTAGGTCTTGCCGGCTCCGGTGGCCATCTGAATCAAGGCCCGCAGATGGGCGGCGGCAAAGGACTTTTCGAGATTGGTGTTGGCTTCGAACTGACAGGCGCGCATGCCGGTCATGCTGAGCGGATAGGCCGCCGGCATCTTCGCCAGGCGCGCCCGCAGCGTTTGTGAATCTTTCAAGAGTTCGGCCAGCGTCTCCGGTCGGTGAAATGTGAAGACCCGGCGGGAACGCGGATCGGGATCGCGTTCGTCGCGGAACATGGTTTCCTTGCCAGTCGATTCGTAGAGGAACGGCAGTTTGGTGGTGCTGCGCAGGAACTCAGGCAGATTGGCGGCGTAATGGCCGGATTGCTCCGCCACGCCCGACAGCAACGTGCCTTCCTTCTTGGCTTCAATCACCCCGACGGCGCAGCGATCAACAATCAGCAGGTAATCACAGGTACCGGACTGGAGCGGCACTTCGCGCAGGGCGATGCCGCGGGCGGCACCGAGATTGAGGTGCTTGAAATCCTGGAGCAACCAGCCGCTCTGCTGGAGCTGTTCGTCGATTTTCTGGCGGGCCTTTTCTTCCGGAGTCATTTCAACACGCGCGACTGATTGAGCGGGTTTATAGCGTGCGCGACCGGCAAGTGCCACCGCAAACGGTGGCGCGGTGCGGGCCTGTGATTGGGGATTGTTGCGGGGCGCGCCGGGATCTTCGGGCTGTTTTCGCGGATTCTCGCGCTGCTTTTGGGGATTTGCGGGCGGCCAGCGTGGATCGCGACGCTGCTTGCCGGCGGCGTTGGTTTCCCGAACTCAGCGAGGAAGAATCGCAAACGGCGGCGACGGCCGGCCCGCATTTCAAAAGCCAGCGGCTTTGAGGAGGCGGCGTTCGGCGGCGCGCATGCGGCGGCGGGCGGGACCGGTCAGGTCGTCGTAGCCATGGAGATGGAGCAGGCCGTGGATGATGTAGAGGGCCAGTTCGCGGGCGGGCGTCGTGCCGTAGCGGCGCGCCTGATGATGGGCATGATCGACGCTGACGATGATTTCACCGGCGGGATCGGCGTCGGGTCCGTAGTCAAAGCTCAGCACATCGGTGGGACCGGCGACGTGGTGGAATTGTTCGTTGTAGCGGGCCATCGCCGGGTCGCTGACCAGCACGATGCTGAAGTGGCGGTGGGTGTCGCCAAGCAGCGCGAGGGCGTGTTCGGCGAGTTGTTGGTAACGCGGCAGGGCGAGCGGGCGGGAACGTTGCCGGTTGCGCAGGGTGACCGGCATCAGGGCGTGGCGGGCGGGTTGCCGGCGGCGGCTTGGCGGCGGCGTTCGCGTTCGTCCTTGAAGGTGGTGTAGGCGGCGACGATTTTCTGGACGAGTTCGTGGCGGACGACGTCCTTGCCGTCGAAGTAGCTGAAGGCGAGGCCGGGGATGTTCTGGAGGACGTTTTGGATTTCGATGAGGCCGGAGGTCTTGTTGCCGGGCAGATCGATCTGGGTGATGTCGCCGGTCACCACCACCTTGGAATCGAAGCCCATGCGGGTCAGGAACATCATCATCTGCTCAGAGGTGGTGTTCTGGGCTTCGTCGAGGATGACGAAGGCATTGTTGAGTGTGCGGCCGCGCATGTAGGCCAGCGGCGCGATCTCGATGACGCCGCGCTCGGTGTTGCGCTGGATTTCGTCGGGTTCCATCATGTCGTAAAGCGCATCCAGCAGCGGGCGCAGATAAGGGGAGACTTTTTCCTCGAGCGTGCCGGGCAGGAAGCCGAGTGTCTCACCGGCTTCGACGGCGGGCCGGCAAAGGATGATGCGGCCGACGCGTTCGCGGCGCAGGGCATTGACTGCCATCGCCATGGCGAGATAGGTCTTGCCGGTGCCGGCGGGGCCGATGCCGATGACGATGTCGTGGGTG
This sequence comes from Verrucomicrobiota bacterium, assembly GCA_041306525.1. Lineage (GTDB taxonomy): Bacteria > Verrucomicrobiota > Verrucomicrobiia > Palsa-1439 > Palsa-1439 > JBFZFE01. The sequence continues at coordinate 7,123 of JBFZFE010000242.1, forward strand.
CGAATGGCTTCGACGTAGCGTTTCTGGCCGGGGGTCTTGGGGGCGATGGCGCGTTTGCGGGAGGTGACCTCGATGCGTTCCTCGCTGAGTTCGGCGAGGGGCGGGACTTCGTTGCGGGTGACGGCGTTGACCGCCTGGGTGAACTCCTGCCGGCGGATCGTGGCGCCGCGATTGACCGCTTTCTGGAGTTCGGTGAAGAGCCACTTGGCTTTCTCGATGTTGCCGAGATCGCCTTCGATGCTGATCCAGTTTTCGCGGGCGGCGACGCGCAAGCTCAAGAGGTCTTCGAGCAGGCGCAGATTCTTTGGTTCGCTGGCGTAGAGAGCTTGGGCGACGCGGGCGTTGTCGAAATGCAGGGTTTCGCTCGGCATTGGCTCAGTTCAATCTGTCCGTGCCCGGAGGTTTGTCAACGCGGCCTATTCCCACGGCACGGTCAGGACCTGACCGGGATAGATCTTGTTGGCGCTCTTGAGTTTTTCCTTGTTGGCCTTGTAGAGGCGGCCCCATTTGAGCGGGTTGCCGTACACTTTGCCGGCGATCTTCCAGAGCGAGTCGCCTTTCTTGACCACGTAGGTCGTGGGCCGCTCTTCGCGGGGTGCGGGCGCGAGGGCGGTGGGCGGTTCCACCGGCACGATGGTCGGCGGCTCGACAGGGGTCAGGGGAAGCGAGGTGATTGCGGTGGGCACGGGCGCGATGTCGGTCTCGGCTTTGCCGACCAAGAAGCCGCGATTACCCCATTGGCCGCGGTCCACCCAGTAGTGGCGTTGCCAGGTCGGGTAATGCTGTTTGACGAAGTCAGCCCACTCGGGCTCCAATGCGGGCTCTTGGACAACTTCCATTCCCTTGAGCAAGTCAGCCTCGCCAGCGGCAACGGGAACCGGCGTCATTTCCTTGCGGGCGGTGGCGCAGCCGGTGGCCAGCGAAAGCGACGCGGCAATGACCAAACTAGCGGCGGAAAATTTGAAAATAGTCTTCATCGGGAAACTCCATCTCCTTGCGTTTGCAACGGCAGGCTAATAGCACCTTTGCGCCTCGGGCGTCAAACGGTTTCTGGGTCGCCGCCAGCTGGTTCAGCGTCCCGGCCGTGCGGCACGTCCCGCAGCCAGAAAAGCGCGGACTTCGGCTTCGTGCAGGGGCAACGCGCGCCCGGCGATGCGCGGTGGCAGAATCGAGTCGACCGCCAGCCCCGCCTCGCGCAGCAGACGCCCACAAACAGCTGGATCATCGACAGATTCTGCGGTCAGGTTCAGGACTTTGACGGCCACGACGTAGAAATCATCAACCGTCATGCATTTGGGGGGCTGCCAACCGCCGGGGGGCACGACGCCTTTTTGGGTCAACTCCGCGCAGGCAACCGTTTCTTCGCGCGCGTCAACGACCAGTTCCATCGCTTGGGCGAGCAAACGGGCGGTCTCGCCTTGCGAAATGCAGTTGCCATCATTGCGGGACGCGACAGAGCGGGAGGGCACCGGGGTGACGGTCGCAGTGCTGGTCTGGTTGGTGGCGGCCGTGATTTCGTTGGGCGTTTGATTGGTGCGAACCGCGACGGGCAGACATTCAACGGCATGCGCTGCCACGCGTTGCGCCCGCAGGAGAGACACGATGAGGCGGGCGCGTTCTTCATCGAGGCGCTCTTCCTCGGTCGGGGCGGCTTGTTCCAGGATGCGGATTCTGCGGGCACCGGCAAGGGAGACATCCAACAGCGTCTGCAATTTGCTGATCTTGCTGCGCACGCAAACCAGAGCGGCGGCATCGTTGGTGGCGGCGGCCTGTAGTTTGGTGACTTCCTCCAGCAACACGCGAATGCGCTCCACGGCAGTGGCGGGATCTTCGGCAATCGAGGGCAATGCCTGCTGCGTGGACTCCGCCAAAGCGGCAACGGTCAGCAGCACGAACAGCCCGGCAACCTGAAACATCTTGAGCATTTGGCCCCGCAGTGTAATGCACCAAGGCAAAACAGCAAGAATCCTGTGCCGGCAGCAGTGGCTTTTTCGTTGAACGAGCGGCAGCTGACTCCTATATTGCCGCGCGTTGAAACGAATGAAGTTCACTTGTTTGCTTGGTTGCTTGCTGTTTTTTGTGCTCGGGTCATCCTGGACAAGAGCCGCGGAAAGCTTCCCCTTCCAAGTCGGCGAGCGCCTCACCTACCAGATCTATTGGGGGCCGCTCGTGGCCGGCAAGGCCATCTTGGAAGTGATGAGCATCGAAACAGTGGACGGCCACGACTGCTACCGGCTGAAAGCCACGGCCAAAACCACCGGTCTGGCCGACTTGCTCTTTCGCGTCGAAAGCATCTCCGAAAGCTGGCTGGACGTGAAAGACCTGCGCTCCCGGCGTTACCGGCAGGACCGCGCCGAAGGCAAACACGTCCGCAAGGACCTGACCACCTTCGACTATGAAAAAGGCGAGTTCACCATCACCAACCTGGTCAGCAACACCACCCAGAGATTCCCGTTGACCAAGCCGGTTGTCGATGCGGTTTCCTCCCTTTACGTCGTGCGGGCACAAGACCTCGCCCTGCATTCGCGCCACGAATTCACGCTCAACGCCAGCCGCACCAATTACCTCGTCAACCTCAGTCCCGACCAACGCCGGACCATGTGGATCCGCCCGCTGGGCGACGTCGCCGCCCTGCGCATCGAGCCGAAACCGACCTTGCGCATTGTCGCCGCCAACAAAGGCCGGATGTGGCTCTGGATCAGCGACGACGAGCGTCGTTTGCCGCTCCTGCTCACCTCCCAGATGAGCATCGGCACGGCCAAACTGGTTCTCGACAAGGTGGAGACACCTCGGCAAACAGACGCCGCCGCCCGGCCTTCGCCCAACCAACCCCGGCGGCCCTTCGACTTTTCCTCCCAGCGCTGATATGAACTTTCCCCCGCTCGACTTCGGCCGAATCCGGACGTACCCGCTGCGCGAACGCGACAACAAAGTCAACCGGCACGACTTGGCTGGCGCATGGCACAAGGGCGGGAGTTTCGCCCAGTTCCTCGACTCGCTGCCCCACATCCTGGTCGGCAATGACTTTCGCGACATCGTGGCCGCCACGGCAACCGCCGTCCGCAACCAGCGCCCGGTGATCGTCATGATGGGCGCCCACCCCATCAAGTGCGGGCTCAACCCGGTGCTGATCGACCTGATGCAACGCGGCGTGATTTCCGCCCTCGCTTTCAACGGGGCCGGGGCCATTCACGATTACGAACTGGCCCTCATCGGCGCCACCAGCGAAGACGTCCAACAAGGGCTGGAAGATGGCAGCTTCGGCATGATCGATGAGACCGGCCGCGGCATCAACAAAGCCCTCGCCGACGGCGTCGCCCAAGGCATCGGGGCCGGTCGCGCCCTCGGCGAAGCCCTGCTCAAAGGCTCGTTTCCACACAAGCAACTCAGCCTGCTCCATCAAGGCGTGGTCAGCAACGTCCCCGTCAGCGTCCACATCGCCATCGGCACCGACATCATTCACCAACACCCGACCGCCGACGGCGCGGTGCTGGGCGAGGCGTCACACCTTGATTTCCAGAAGTTCGCCGCCG
>JBFZFE010000243.1:0-10846 GCA_041306525.1 Verrucomicrobiota bacterium
ACCCAAAACGCGGGTCGGCTCTGGCCAGGTCGCGTAGCTCAATGGCCATTAAATTTCCAGAAACTGATTTATAGTCAGGCACTTTGGTACCAAGCGCCCGCTCTTCCCCGCCAGCATCAGCACCACCTGCCGGTTATGCTCTGGCCCGTGGCTGACATGTAGCGGCTGGTCATCCCCGTAGTAGTAGAGCCGGTCGAAGGGCGTATTGGCCGCGACCCACTGCGCCACCTCCAACATACTCTCGTCCTCCACCCGGAAATCGACGGCCGCACCCAATCGCGGGCAGATGGGCTTACCCAGCCGATTCAGCTCATGGGCGGCGTGTTGATCCCGCTGCGGGTCGATGCGCCCCGGGATGCGCTTGGCCAGGGCCGCAGAGCAAAAGCCGTAGGACAAGCGGATCATGCCGAAATAATCGATAACCGGATCCAGTACCGCATGGGCCAGGTCGTGGAGAGCGGTATAGCTATCCGGCCGGGTAGGCAGGTTGGCAAGGCCAGTGGCCGCCTGGGTTTCACCGCAGGCGATCAACTGGCGATAGGTGAAAAAGCGCCCACAGGGCTCGTCCAGATCGGGGAGGATTTGGGTTCTGACCAGGGCTAAACCGTCCAGAGCCCACCGATGGCGCGCCAGCACGGCCTCAAACACCGCCGGGGCCGGCCCATAGCCGGATAAGTCGCAGAGGCCAAGACCAGCGAGGGTTTCGTCAAATTCCACCTGCTCGGGATAGCCCGGGAACTCCTCGTTGATATACCGCGACTTGTGGTAGAGGTAAGGCGGCTCGAAGTCCTCGCCATAGGCAAAGTAGTCGATATCCTGCTCGCGCAGCTTGATCTTCACCCGCTCCACCATGCGCGGCAGGGCCAGGCCGTCGAAATCGTCATAGCGCATCAGGCTCAGCTTGCCCGAATCAATGTGGATCTTGACCAAATCGGCCTCGCGAATATCGCCATACAGCATGGACGCCGCGCCGACATAGACCCGCAGCAGGGCCGGCAGGGCGGCAACCAGGCGGGTTGGAAGTTGCAGCGCGGCGCCGGGCTCCAGCCAACCCAGGCCATGCTCGGCGGCGGTGCGGCAGGCATCCGCGATGGCCTCGGTATCGGCGATGCGGAAGAGTTGCTGGCGACCAGCCTCTAAGGCGGCCGGGTAGTCGCCAAAGAAGGCCTTGATGTCACGCTGCAGGCCCTGATCCACGTGTTTGTAGGCACGCCGACGGCTGAACTGCTGCAGCGCGAAATAGACCTCCAAGTCCGCAATCCGCGCCTGGGCGGCCCGGGCCACTTCCTCCTCCACCACATCCTGCCCCTTTTGTGCGGCCAAAAAGCGCAGGGCTTTGCCGAGACTGCCGAAACCCTCAACCAGGGTCACCAGATCGGCCACCTCGGACTTGTCCGGCGTTCGTCCCAAGTCCAGCCAGACGGCCCAGAGCCTTTCCAAAGGCTCGCGATAAGCATCATATTTCTCAACCCCGCGATCGCGCCGCGCTGGGCGCTCCACCCGTTGGCGCGGCACTCTTGGGCGCAAGGATAGAGACAATGGATGAACGCGCCGACCGCGATATCGCGCGACCAGAAACTGCTGTTCGGCATCCTTGTCCCGAAAGATATAGAGAACCCCGGGTGCCACCGGGATCGGCTCCTCGTCCAGCACCTGCTTGATGTAGGTCTTGATCTCAGCCTGGGAATAATATCGCTGAAAGGTGCCGCGCTGGGTCATGACCCCATCGCGGAAGGGTACACCGCGCGGGTCATTCTGATTCGTAAGCATCACCGAGACCACCAGCAGGCGCTCAGCTAGAGACCAGGCCCGGGTCAGGGCGGTGAGGCGCTCCACCGGGTCCTCGATGACGTTGATAACGAAGCCCAGGTTGACGATGTCCGCTGGGGCCAGGGCGCCGTCCGGGGCATAGAAGGGGTCCCAGCCCGCCGCCACCAGGCCATTCTCCGCCAGCCCGCGCAGGTCGTCGCCGCGCCCGCAGCCGTAGTCGAAGACGCGGTGGCGTCCGTCCAAAAAGCCGTAACGGGCCAGAGACTGGACCGGGGCCGAGAAGCCATAGCGCACCAGGGCGGTGAGCTGACGGGCGGCTTGCCAGTGGCCGAACAGGAACGCATCCTGGGGTTCGTCGCCTGCATCCCCATCGCCCTCCGCGTTGCCCAGGGGTACCAGGGTGTGGCCCTCGATGCGGTAGCCCTTCTCCCGCACCAGATCCAGCCATTGGCGGCGGTAGCCGATGCGGGTGGGTTCGTCGAACAGCCCGATGGCCTCGCAGGCATCGGTCAAGGCCGCGAACTCCGCCCGGCGCGGGTGGTCGGCCGGGAGCAAGAGCTCCTTGCGGTGCAGGATGGGGGGGTTAAGGGAATCCGCATAGGTCCGCAGGGTTGCGGTCCCGGCCTCTGGGTCCACAAGCCAACTCGCCGCCAGGGCCGGGAAGGGGTCGTCGAAGAAGGAGAGGTAGTGAAGCAGGGCAATGGAACGTCCATTCTGCTCGAAGCGGGCAACATTGTAGCCCTTCCCGCGGCGCAAGCTGGCGCAGGCCTCGGCCGTCAGGAGCCTTGCCTCCAGTCGGGGCTCCAGGGCGACGTCATCGCGCACAAAAACGTACAGGCGCCTGGCGATAGCTTTTCCATGCGCCGTTTCCAATGCGCTGGTTCCAGGGTCAAGTGGTGTACTGAATGTCAAGGTGCTCCAACATACCCGCGACTCGGGCGAGGAAGTCAGAACTTAGACCCCGGGGAAGGCGCCAATGACCAATGCGTACTGGCCCCGACATGCTTCACAACAGCTCGCCGAAGACAAGAAACAATGTCGCCCAAGTCCACTTCGCCAATCGCATTGAAGGTCCGTTAGACCCGGGCATAGCCGATAGCTACCCTAAAGTTCGCATTGAATATCGTGCTCGTACTGCCGATACTCGGCATCGAGTTGATACAACTGGTCCCAGACCAACTGCCGCAACTCGATCGCTGGCTTCAAGCAGTACCGCCAAAATCCGACGTCTGTAACCTCCCCGTGAGGGAACAGTATCTTCATCATACCGCTAGAAATGTCCCGTATAGCTTGCTGGTTTCTTCCGTACACTCGCGCCCCTTTCAGCCGAACATGCCGCTCAACGTATTGATCGGCCTCCAAGTCGTTGCGCAACGCCAGTAGAGCATCGCCGAAGAAATCCGACTTGAGGCCAACAGACTCCGCAAAAGAGCAACCACTGAGCTTGGGTGTCTTCCAGCCGGGGATAATGCCCCTCAATCGGTCGAGAAAGGCGGTTTCCCGTAGGAACTCTGGCAATTCTTCCACTAGCAGGTCACGGATAGGTCGCTGCTGGTCATCCAATGCGATATTCGCAAGCAAAACCAAGCCACAATCGCTCGCTGCTTCGTGCAATCCACCCCGGGTGAGTTTGCCATTCGCAAGGAACCCTTTTAATCCCCCAACAATCTCCTGCGGCTTTTCGAACTTAAGGGTTTGCACTTCGTCAAGAACCACTACAGCAAACCGGGCGAGCAAGCCCCATTGCCCACTTGCATTGTTGACGAACAATACGGCTGGCGAGATGTTGCCTCCGCTGATCAAGCGCACCTTAGGGTTAATATTTTCGAAAAGGTAGCTCTTGCCTGTACCCTTTGGTGCAAGCTCCATCAGGTGCATACTCTTCTGGACCAGAGGAAGAAGTCGCGTAAGCAGAATGAGCTGCTCACCTTCTGTGAATGCCTCCGGCCGGTAACCCATGGACACCAGCAAAAGGTGTTTCCATTCCGGCAGATCAAACTCCGCCCGGGATTTCTTGAACAGTTCCAGGTTTACGGACGCCTGCATGGGCTTGAATCCCTGTATGGCCACGCCCGAGGCAGTATGAACAAGTTCCGTGACACCCCACATTCCTTGGCGAAGCAAGTCTGGATACTTGCGGATAACGTCGTCGGAAATATTGACATCATCCAAACCAAGTAGTGTCAACTGCGCGAACGTTTCCGCTTTCTCCCGCCGCAGTCGCACCTCTACTTGAACCGGCGTTAGGACCTTCACCGACTCCCCTTGGCTGAGTCGGTACTTGATAACCTGCTGATCACCAGGACCTGGGATCTTGGCCTTCGCCCATTCTTGAACATGGGTGCATTCCTCTGGCGTCAGAGGACCCTCGCCTGGCGCTACCGAATCAAGAACCCATTCGGCAACATATGCGGGCAATCCCCGCTTCTGCAATTGGCTCGATGGGAGACGACGCTTATCAATGGCCAATCGACCAAACACCTTGCGAACTTTGCCTTCAAAATCCTTAGCAGAAAGACCTGCCACCGTGGAACTATTAGTTTCCATAACCGCTATAGGTCACCTAGTATGTCGTCTTGCCGGTACAACTCATCCGACGTCACGCTACACTCAGGGCAGAAAGTACGCAGCTCGCCGGTAGGTAGCTTGTAGGAGAGGACAGCGTCGAAACCGCCGCACTCCGCCGGAGTTGGCCAGCCACTGACGTCGATCGGCGTAATCTCTGCTGATAAGGCAGCTACCTCCAGGTCCAAAGGGACGCGTTGTCCAATCCGGCCTAACTTCAATTCCTGTACGTGTAGCCGGACCTCGCTGCCGTTCGCGATCTCAAGGTGTAACGTTCCCTGGCTGCCGGCTATGCCGTGGCCTGTCAGCCTCGCTGCTAGTACTAGCGGCCCACGATCCCGGCTCAACTGGATCCATGGGATTAGAACCTCCTCCGGGTAGATTCCGCCATGCGGGTAAGATTCTTCCCCGCCACGGCCGTCAGAGGTCAGGTAGGCCGCATCCGAGAGCAGGATCGCGCAGACTTCCGGCACGCCAAAGCGTTCGGGGTGAAGGTATACGATGTCACCATCCACAATAAACCCGTCAGACCCGAAGCGAATGCTCGCGGGTCCCCATGCCGCTCGCCCATGAGCGGTCATACCTATTGGGGGGGGCTGACAGCGGGTAGCATTGGTTAGTAGACGGCCATGATCCGTACTGACGACGACCCGCAACCGCACGCTATCCTGGGTAGCATGGGCGATCCGGACAAGCCGGTCTGCCAAACTGTTGAGCCTCGCATCGACTTCACTCCGCATGGTTTCCGAATCCAAACGGCGGTGGTACGTCACATCCGGATCCAGCAGACTCCAAATAACAATGGCGCCAGGGCTCGCCGCATTAAGGGCCCCTACCACATCCGGATCCCGCTTCTCCAGTGCCCCAACTCGAACCTCACCCAACGCCGCGGTAGGATGGACGCCGGCTAACAGCGCCGGTTTGGCGAATTCTGTGACGGTTGGCAAGGGCGCCAAAGCCAGTGTGAAGTCATCAAGCGAAAGGCGATGTGACCTATCGTGGATCCCCTTAACAAAGCGCTCCGCATCCGGATAACCCAAGCCATCGAGCACCATAAGCAGCGTGACGGCATCTGCGGCTTCGCTTAGACGTGAAGTCTTGGTCCAACTTAAGTGCTCGACACCCGCGCCGCCGGCGCGCGATGCAGCGTAGTATGGCAGGAACCAACTCGCGAAATCCCTTGCAAGCTCTCCCACGCGAGCAAGTTGTTCCGACGAACCCCCGCCACGCCATAACCGAAATGGCAGGTACTCTTGAATGAACCAAGCCCCCATCTTCTCGAAGTCCCGCGGTGGGGGTTGAGGGCGGCGTGGGGGCAGAAGCCCCAGAAGGGCATCACGCTCACTTACACCAATCCAAGACCGAAGCGCCTCCATGTGGTCAAGCGATAGATACTTTGGAGTCGTCGCAAACACCTCGGCCGTGACCTGTGCCGCTGCCTTGAGAAGCCCCTTTTCTGGTGCTAGGCCGACAAGTTCCCGGTAGAACTGTCCTTTTGTCTGCACAACCTCTAGCCTCCACTCCTTCTGCAACTTTCTAAGTGCCCACTCCGGGAGCGCTACGGTAGGAGGTGCTGGGCTTAACCATTCCGGTGTGGTGGGCAACAGCCTAAGCCACAATTTAATGTATTCCCAAGCCTGATGTGGATCAGACGCTTTGTAAAACATTGACAACGGCGCAACAGTTTGGACCGCCCACCGCAATGAGACGGCCCGTGCAAAAGCAAGGTCATGCGCGCCAAGATTGCGCTCCACAAGCCATAGAAGCCAGCGGAACGCGTGCTCCGGATCTGGTTCAACCTCGAACAGGCCTAGGTCGGGCCACAAGCGTTGCGCAATTTCTACCGGTTCCAGAGGACGGCGGACGCCAACCAATCGCGATCCAAGCTCGGCGAGCAACTGGGTGGCCTGGTCACTGCTTAAGTCCGGACAGGACTTGACAAGCTCATCGGCTGGCGACCCCAGCCAGTCGACCATCTGCTCGCGCGCTTGTGCAACCCCCTCCGCCCATTGACAAAGTCGTTCGCCTCGAACCCATAACCACTCGCTGCCGAGAAACTCCCGCAGCAGTGTTACCTCATCCGATACAACAACCGAACCTGGCGCAGGAGGGTTATCTGATCTTGGATCAAGCGTATAACGCAGAGACATAGGGGCTACCGTTCCTCCAACAATTGCCTCAGCTTCTCCACACATCGGCAACGCATGTCTTGATCACGGATCTTGCAAAACGCTCGCTCGATTTGCGCAAGCTGATCCTCATCAATCTGTTGCTGAACGCGAACGCGTAGGTCATTCCATCGTTCCTGTGCCTCTTCCGGCAAAAACGGTGGTCTATTCTCAAGACCCTGACTCACCTTTATCAACTGTTTGGGATCCTTCTCCGCCTGCTCCAGTTGCCTCAACGTGTCCAGGGCAACCCGCCCGCTCTTCTCCGCGATGGCCTCCAATCCCTCGATTGAGGAGTCGACAATGGTCTGCTGAGTAGCGCTCAAGTAGGGCCCATACTCCCTAGCCAGCTCCAAGTACAATTCCTTCCGCGCGGTGAGTTCCGTAGGGGTGCTTGCACGCACTTGGGTGTAACTGGCTAGCCTATCCCACAGCGCCCCGATCCGTTCACACCGTTCCAACGCTGTACTTATCGCCTGGTGCTCGCTGGCGCCGTAAAATCTAGAAACACATGCGCTCAACACGGAACGCGTCGCGTCCAACCCCTTCCGATCGCAGACCGTGTCGACCTGGGCGGGTACATCCCGCGCCAGGGACTCCAGTCGGGCGATCTCATTACCCAGCGCCCCGACCGCTTCGTCACGTGCCTTACGCGCCGCCATCGTCATTAGCTCAAAGCCCTGAAGATCCTTCACTCGCTCCCGCAAAGTCACAAGCGGTGCAGTTGTCTGCGTCGAACGGATAAGCGCTAATGCCTTGTCATCCCGTGCCATGGCATCACGCTCCTCCCGCGCACGTCGCGCAAACTCAGACGCAACCTCGACGCCATGGACAGCGACCGCGGCCAGAGCGACTCCTTCTTCGCTACCGTCAAACCGATACATCATGCCCTGGAGTTCGGTTAGCAGGGTATCCAGCGCCGCCTGGTCAGGGATTGCCTTCGCCTTCGCCCGCATTCCCCGCGCGAAGCTAAGCAACCTATCGATCTCGCCCTCAATATCCTTGAGCTTGCGTTGACGCAACGCGACAGCACGTTCCGTGCGCAAATCGAATCCCTGAAAATCAACGAGCGTCTCACGTAGCTGGGCAAGCGAGATCCCAGTGACCTTGAATGCACCGATGACCGCAAAATGCGGGGCGTCATGGGCCGCATCGTCTCTTGCTGCTCCCTCTCGCGCCGCAAAGTCATCATCCAGTTCCCCGCACCGCAGTATCGCGGCGGCAATCATCGGTTCCTCCTCGCTATCTGAAAAAAAAGCTTGATTACGCAGAAGCTCATCGCGCACCTTCCCCAAGGCCGTCCGATCGCCCGCACTGCCAACTGATGTAACCAACCGTCGTGCCAGTTCTCGCAAACGGCGCATCTCCGCCTTTATGGCCCCGCTCTTGGTAGTCGCAGCCCTTTTGGCCTCCTCCGATTGCAGGTCAAACGACTCAATCTCGAATACCGTCTTCGACAATAGCGCCAAGGTCCCTCGCGTGGAGAAAGTTTCTATTCTGGCAATGATCCCCTTTTCCGTGTCTCTACGTTCAAGCCCAGTCCGCGCCGACTCTAATTGAGCCATGGCTGCGATGGCCATGGCGCTGAGTTGGTTCAAGCCCGCCTTTTCGACAAGCACGCGGATATTCTTAAGGCCTGTCTTCTTAAGGCCGAACTCCGTGAGATCACTTAGCTTCTCCAAGCGCGCGCATTCGTGCTCGACAATTAAAGCGATACGATCAACAACACGCTGATGGATGACATCCACAGACGGTTGTACCGGGCATACCCGGGTCTGCATTGGCAGGTGTCCCACAGAAAGCAGCGCTGTATACAGCGTCGATAGTTTGCTCTCCGATTGAGCGATATGCATGAGCTTCTCGCCCTGCGCATCATACTTTTTGGCTGCCTCAATGGCCGCCCTGAGCACGTCGGCACTTTTGCTAACTTGGTCCCGCAGTTCCGGAATCCCCTGATTCAAGTACTGTTCCATCAGGTGAACTGCTTCCCCAGCTTCCCGCATGGATAACCTTTCCTGGTCAATCCTTTTGATCAGAGTCTCTACCTTGTGCTTGATTTCGTCCGGGTCGCGCCGTTTGATGGCTACTTCTGTCAAAGCGACCAGCATGTCCTTCGGAGCCTTCCTATCCTCAAACAATTGATCCAGGCTTGTCAGGTTGCCGTTGCGGCTAACCTCCAGGTCGTGCCGATGATGCCCGAACCAACCCGCAAAAAGAATCATCAGTGTATATGGATCATAGCCATAAGGCGCATTCAGCAGCTTTTCCAACGCTACCTTGACTCGAACGGGCCCCTTGTTAGGTCCAACATGAGTGTCAAGCAATTCCCACCCAGAATATACCTTCGCGCCTCTATGCGGAGCATGGATGCGATAATCCGCACCCACGATGCCCCATTCCGGGCGAAGGAACTGGTCGACGATCCCTTTCGCAACCTTCTGGTGATCCAATGCATGAGGAGCATCAAGAGAATTGTCAATGAGATTCAGAATAACAGCCATCACCGCGGATCGGAATGTTGTTTGGCTGAGTTTGTACTGCGTAAACCAACGTCTGGGTCCCTCGGAATACGCCATCAAGTACAGTTCTTGCAACACCTGGTCGAGCGACGACGGCCGAACGGCTTGTAATCGGCCGCGGAACACAGTCATGACCTCCCACTCCGCGTCACGCTGTAGCCCCTGCCATTCACGTTTGATCTGCTGCCTATTTAGGGCGACAACACTGCTGAACTGATCTTGCCCGACATCCGCCTTTTCCGGATTACCGAAAGTATTCAGCGCATGCGCACGCAGCAACAAGCGCGTAAAATCTGGCCTGGGTGTCCGCGGTCGCATAAGTACCACAGGGGCAGACGACTTCGCGAACGCCTCCTCCAATCGGGCAACCGCTGTGTTCCGGTAAGCCACGACCGTTTCGGATGTGTCCGCGAGCAGCCAGACCACCATCCCCCTTGAACGTACAGCACCGTCGCATTTCCACACAATATGCTCTCCGGCGCGCTGTACCAGCCAGCGCCCGGTCAGAGAGTCAGCATCAGGCACGCAAAGAACCTGCCGTGTTACCCAATCGTCGGTATGTCCCCAACCCACCTGAACCTGAATAGGCGTGAGCAGACCATCATCCTGCAGAAGCTTTTCGATCGTTCTGAGCATCGGATCGTCAAGGACTTTGCCTTGTAGCTTCTTTATAAGCCGCGCCTCCACGATGTTAGCGCCCTTGCCCGCAGGCCAGAACATATACAGCTGCTGAGTCGCGTCATACCGAATGACGCTGCGGTTCGCAAGACCACGCAAGGCGGTTTCTGCTTCGTCACGGCTGCGCAGCCCCGACATATGCCGTATCGCAACCGCATAGCCCGTCCGCCTGGTAGGCACATGTGCCGCTGTCTGAAGAAGCATCGCCTTAAGCACGACTTGTTCGTCGGGCGCTGCGTCCGGACCGCCAGCCTGCTTGAGCGCTTCACCATAATCCCGCCAATCCTCCGTACCAAGCATGTCGCGAAAGTACTCAGCCAATGTGGGTGGCAAAATCCAGGTGGGGATTGCATCCGCGCAGGCAGGTCGTCCCCTGAGATCGTCCAAAGTCTTGAGCACAAACCCGAGGACAGAGCGCGGATTCGTGGTTTCCTGCAAGTCAACCGTACAGAGCAAGGCCGTAGTCACCGGGTGAAGAGGGAAGCTGCCTTCCGCCACTACTTTCTGAAAGTGCTCCGTGGACCAACTCAATGCCTTTTCGTACCGGTCAGAAAAAAGGGTGTACGCAATGTCACTGGCTTCGCATACGGCGCTGAAAAATCCAACAGTTAGCCGTAATTGTTGCCAACTAAAAGAATCTTGTCGCAGATAAGAATCCAAGACCTCCTCTAGTGAAGAATGAAGGTAGAATCGTTGCGCTGCTGGAAGTCGGCTAAGTTGAATTGCGAGGCTCGTGAGCTTCTGCGCATCGTGCAAAGTGCTACGTGCGACGGTGTCCGGGTCGTGTTGCGAGAAAGCCACGAAAGCCGCCCTCTCATTACAATTATCAACGCCATCGAGTAAGTCCTGGAGCGGCGTCCCGGGCCGAGTATCCATCCTAAGAGCATAGTCACGGACAAACGCACTAAATTCATCGAATAGGATCAGAACGCCACCGTAGCGCTTTCCTGACCCACATAAGTGATCCGCGAGCCACTTCACAGCATCTTTTAAGCTCAGCGACGCCTGGAAATTGGGTAGCACACCATACAGGTGAAAATGTAAATCGTGGCAAACATCAAAGGCGGACGCATCTTGTTGGCCAACCCTATCGATCAGTGTGTCTAGATCCAACCCCCACTCGAGCAGAAAGTCGTTTGCGTGTTG
>JBFZFE010000244.1:0-2587 GCA_041306525.1 Verrucomicrobiota bacterium
ATAAAGGAACGTCTGCCACTCGCGAGCATGGCATTCCGATACGGTACCGGACGGGTGGTGTACGCTCAGCCAAACGAGCCCCTGCTATGCAATCTGGGTGGTTTGACCGGCACGCTTGCATGCTTCGCGGTCTGGCTGATAGTGTGCGACCCCTATGACGCCGCCAAACCATGCCGCGCCGCTGAAGATCTTGATGGTCGCCTCCGAGTGTGCGCCGTTCGCCAAGGTGGGCGGGCTCGGGGACATGGTGGCCGGGTTGGCGAAGTCGCTGGTTGAACTCGGTCACGAAGTGCGGATCTGCCTGCCGTTGTACGCGATGATTGACCGGGCGAAGTACGGGCTCAAATTCGAGCGCAGTTGTTGCGTTCACATGGGCGGAGGCGAACAGAACTGGGTCGGCGTTCAGGCCGCGCCATTGGATCATGTGGCGAGCGTGTGGTTTGTGGATTACGAGCGGTTCTTTGGTCGGCCCGGCATCTACGACGAGCCGCGGGGCGAATACAACGACAATGCGTTCCGCTTCGGCCTGCTCTCGAAGGCGGCAATGCAAATCTGCAAGGATACCGGCTGGATTCCCGACGTGATCCACACGCACGACTGGCCGACGGCGGTGGTGGCGGCGTTGTTGAAGACGTGGGACCGGGTGCTCTCGCCGCTCTCGACCACGGCAAGCGTGCTGACCATTCACAACATCGGTTACCAAGGCGTCTATCATGCCGGCGCGCTGAAGTATCTCGGGGTCGGCTGGGAGCATTTCACGGGCGAGAAGTTCGAGGCACACGGCAAGCTGAACCTGCTCAAAGCCGGTCTGCATTTCTCCGACGCGATCACGACGGTCTCGCCGACTCATGCCAATGAATTGCGCACGCCGGCGGGCGGGATGGGTTTGGCGCCGTTCGTGAATAATCGCGCCGCGGATTTCTTCGGCATCCTCAACGGCGCCGATTACGAGCACTGGAGCCCGGCAACGGACAAGTTGATCCCGTCACCGTTCACGCCGGCGGACCTGACCGGCAAAGCCCTCTGTAAACGGGCGTTGCAGGAGCGAATGGGTTTGCACCAGGACCCGAAGGTGCCGGTGTTTGGCATCGTCAGCCGCTTCGTCGCGCAGAAGGGATTCAACCTGTTGATGGAATCGCTGCCGGCCGCGTTGGCGAAGATGAATTTCCAGATCGTCACCCTCGGCAACGGCGAGCGGCGCACGGAGGATTTCTTCAACTGGCTGACGCGGCAGTTCCCGGGTCGCGCGGGCGTGTACATCGGGTTCCACAACGAGCTGAGCCATTTGATCCAGGCCGGCAGCGATTTCTTTCTGATGCCGTCGCAGTACGAGCCGTGCGGCTTGAGCCAGATGTACGCGTTGAAGTACGGGACGCTGCCGATCGTGCGGGCGACGGGCGGGCTCGATGACACGGTCGAGAACTACAACGAAGCCAGCGGCACGGGCACCGGCTTCAAGTTCTGGGAACCGAGCGGACGCGCGTTGCACAACACCATCGGCTGGGCCGTCGCGACCTGGTGGGACCGGCCGCACCACGTGGCGGCGATGCGCCAGCAAGCGATGGCGCAGGATTTTGCGTGGGAGAAATCCGCGAAACATTACGTGGATGTTTACCGGCACGCTATTGCCAAACGCCGTGCGACTGCCTAGTTTTTGACATGGGCAACGCGGAGATTGAGATTTTCGAGCAATCCGGCGTGATCCCCTACCGGCAGGCAGTCACGGGCCTGGAGTTTCTCCTCATCACCTCGCGCAACGCCAAACGCTGGCTCATCCCCAAGGGACTCGTCGAACCCGACCTGACGCCGGCCCAGTCGGCGTTGAAGGAGGCGTACGAAGAGGCCGGTATCCGCGGTCGCATCGTGGGCGAGCCAATCGGCACCTATGAATACGAGAAATGGGGCGGCCTCTGCCGGGTCGAGGTGTTTCTCTGCGACGTGACCGCCGAGCTGACCAAATGGCCCGAGGCCGATGTCCGCCAACGCCGCTGGTACCCGGTCGAGGAAGCCGTCGAGATCGTGGAAGATCCGTCGCTGCGTTTGTTGTTGCGCAAAGCCGTGCTTCAACTCGCGAGCTGAGCCGAAAATCGGCTTGCCGCTCCCGCACCCGATCCGTAGGATGCCGCCCGCTCATGAATTCCCATGCTGACGCCATCGTTGCCGGGCACATTTGTCTGGACATCATTCCCGAGTTTCCGTCACACGCCAAGAACTGGTACGTGCCCGGCAGCTTGTTGAAGATGGGACCGGCCGTGGTGGCCACCGGCGGTGCGGTCAGCAATACCGGCATCGCCCTGCACCGGCTCGGCGTGAGAACGCGTCTGATGGGCAAGGTCGGCGACGACTTGATCGGCAACAGCATTCTCGATTTCGTGCGCCGCCAGGACGCCGAACTCGCTGAGGGCATGATCGTCACGGCGGGCGAGCAAAGCTCTTACACTGTCGTCATCAGCCCGCCCGGCATTGACCGGATGTTTCTGCATTGCACGGGGGCGAACGACACCTTTGGCGCCGGGGATGTCGACGAGAAACGCGTCGCGGGCGCCCGGCTCTTTCATTTCGGTTACCCGACGTTGATGCGCGCGAT
>JBFZFE010000245.1:0-5644 GCA_041306525.1 Verrucomicrobiota bacterium
ATTACTCGGGACGGTTGTTCTGCCTCGACGCTGAAACGGGCCGTGAATACTGGATGCACGAGACCAAGGCGCACATCTGGGGCTCGACCTTTGTCGTGGATGGCAAGGTGTTTCTCGGCACCGAGGACGGCTCACTGTGGGTGTTCAAGCACGGCAAGGAGAAGAAACTCCTGCAGCGCATCGAGTGCCCGTCGCCTGTGTTCGCAACACCGGTGGTGGCCAACGGCGTGCTCTACATTGGCACGCAGACACACCTCTACGCGGTCAAGGATACCTCGGGAGGCAAATAGGCGTGAAACGCCGGTTCGTCTGGGCCGCCGCCGTTGTGCTCGCCGTCCTGCATCACGATTTCTGGTGGTGGGACGACCGGACGCTGGTGCTCGGTGTCCTGCCGATTGGCTTGGCCTATCACATGGCGTTCTCCGTCGCGGCAGGCCTGTTGTGGTGGTTCGCGTCGTACCACGCCTGGCCGCATGACATTGAGGAGTTCGCTGCCGGTGGCGCCAAACCTGCCGCCGACCCGCAACCGGCGGGCAATGGAGAAGCGCGCGAATGGACCCCAAACTCGTCCCGCTGATTGTCATCGGCATTTATCTGCTGCTCCTGCTCGGCCTGGGGTTTGCGAGCAACTTGTTTTTCCGCGGCACCAGCAAGGACTACTTCATCGCCAGCCGCAGCATCGGTCCGTTTATGTTGTTGATGTCGATCTTCGGCACCACGATGACCGCCTTCGCGATGGTCGGCAGCACCGGCAAGGCGTTTACCACCGGCATCGGAACGTACGGGCTGATGGCGTCGTGGTCGGGTCTTGTTCATTCCGCGGTTTTCTTTCTGGTCGGCATCAAGCTCTGGGCGATTGGCAAACGGCATGGCTACGTGACGCAGATTGAATATTTCCGTGCCCGCTTTGAGTCGCCGGCGCTCGGTTATCTGCTGTTCCCGTTGCTCATCGGTTTTGTCGTGCCCTATCTGTTGATCGGCTTGCTCGGGGCCGCCGCTTCGGTCCGCGGCCTGACACTGGGTGCGTTCCCGGAGGTGTTTGCGGCCAGCAACGGCGCGATTCCGACTTGGTTGACCTGCCTCGTCATCAGCGCCGTGGTGCTGACCTACGTTTTCTGGGGCGGCGTGCGCGGGGCGGTCTGGGCCAACACTTTTCAGACCATTGTCTTCATGGCCACTGGCGTCATCGCCTTCGTTATGATTGCCAAGGCCATGGGCGGCATGACGGCCGCCAGTGCCGCGACGCTGGCCAATGCCCCGGAATTGCTCGCCCGCGAGGGCAAGGTCGGTCACATGGAGTTCCTGACCTATTGCCTGATTCCGCTTTCGGTCGGCATGTTCCCGCACATCTTTCAACACTGGCTCACCGCCCGCTCGGCCAAGGCGTTTCGGCTGACCTGCATCGCGCATCCGATTTTCATCATGATCCTCTGGGTGCCCTGCATCCTGATGGGGATCTGGGCGGCCGGCATGAGCCTGCAGGTGCCCAACCCCAACGCGGTGCTGGGCAAACTGGTGGCCGACCTCGTGCATTCACCGGTTTTGTCCGGGTTGGTCATGGCGGGCGTGCTGGCGGCGATCATGAGTTCGCTCGATTCCCAGTTCATGTGCGTCGGGACGATGTTCACCGAGAACATCATGGTTCCTTTGTTTGGCCGGCAACGCTTCAGCGACCGGCAGATCATCTGGCTGGCGCGAATGTTTATTGTGCTGGTTGTGACCGTGACCTACCTGCTGACGCTGTTTCCGCCGCGACACATCTTCGATCTTGGCGTCTGGTGTTTCAGCGGTTTCGCCAGCCTCTTCCCGCTGGTGTTCGCCGCGGTGTATTGGCGCCGCGCCACCAAGGCCGGTGCCATTGGTTCCGTGCTGGTGACCGCCATCGTCTGGACGGCGCTCTTCCTGCGCGACCAGAGCCTGAAAGCGAGTGGCAGCGGCGCCGAAGCGCTCGTTTTCGGCATGTTGCCCGTCGTCGTCATCTTTGGCTGTTCGCTGGTCACGCTCGTGGTTGTCTCGTTGCTGACCCAGCCGCCAACGAAAGAAACCATCGAGAAGTTTTTCCCCGCTGAGTTGAAAGGACTCCCCAACCGATATGAGCAACGCTGCTGCAACCCTTGACGCCCATGTGCGTGAAATCATCCACTGGCACTTCAGCCCGGCGACCGGCTGTCCCTTCTGGCTCGACTGGGCCGCGAAGAACTTCGACCCGCGCCAGGAAGTACAGAACTTCGCCGACATGCTGAAGTTCCCGCATTTCCAAGACGAATGGCTCCGCGACCTCCAGCCCGAAGTCTGGGTTCCCGCAGCCTACAAAGGCCAGCCGTACAATATCTTTGAGACCGGCGGCACGACCGGCATGCCCAAACAGCGTATCGGCTGGAACGATTACAAAGTCGATTACAGCGAGTTCTCCGAGAAGATCAGCGACACCCATTTCCCGCGCGGCCAGGCGTGGCTGATGATGGGGCCGACCGGCCCGCGCCGCCTGCGCCTCGCCATCGAGCATCTGGCCAACGTCCGCGGAAGTTCCTGTTATTTCATCGACCTTGACCCGCGCTGGGTGAAACGTGTCATTGCCCAGAAACAGTTCGAGCAGGCCCGCGCCTACATGGATCACGTCGTCGAGCAGGCGGCCACGCTGTTGAAATACCGCAAAATCAGCGGGCTGTTCACGACGCCGAAACTGCTGGAGGCACTCGCCGAGAAGGTGGACCTCTGGGAAGCCGGTATCCGCGGCGTGTTCTGCGGCGGGACCACGATGACGCCGCAGTATGTGCGCTTCATCGTCGAGGAAGTTCTCGAAGGCCGCATCGGGTTCTACCCGACTTACGGCAACACGTTGATGGGACTCGCCGCCAGTGTGCCGTTGCAGCCCGAAGACAATTTCTCGATCACCTATTATGCCCCGCAACCCCGCGCCGTTTTGCGCGTTGTAAACCCCAAGCAGACCGACTCGCTCGTCAACTACGGCGAATGGGGCCGCGTCGAGCTGACCACCATGACCAAGGAATTCTTCATGCCGCGTTTCCTCGAACGCGACGAGGCTATTCGTCGACCCGCCCGCGCGCCCTACGCTTGGGACGGTGTCGGCGATGTCCGCCCGTTCGGCGCAATGGAGAAACAGATCGTCGAGGGCGTGTACTAGGTGCGGCGATGATGGAAAATAGAAGATGGAGGATGGACGATGCCGGCGATACGCAGCTTCCGTGAACTCAATGTCTATCGTGCAGCCCGCGAGCAAGCGCGGATCATCTTCCAGATGACCCGTACCTTTCCCAAGGAAGAGCAGTACTCGTTGACCGACCAGATCCGTCGTGCCTCACGCGCAGTGAACGCGATGGTCGCCGAAGCATGGGCGCGCCGCCGCTACCAAGCTGCCTTTGTGAACAAGATCAATGAAGCCCTCGGCGAAGCGATGGAAACACAGGCTTGGCTTGACCACGCCTCGGACTGCGCCTACATCAACGCCGACACACACCATCAACTCGACGCCGCGTGGCAAAGTATCGGCGCCATGCTCAACCAAATGATCGAAAAAGCGAGCACGTTCTGCACAGCGTCCAAATGACAACTCCATCTTCCATGTTCCATCCTCTATCCTCGCCGCACATTCCTGCTCTCCGCATGGGGCGTGCGTACGAAAGCCTCGACAAGGTCGAGGTGAAGGACTGTCGGACCGGCGAGATGAAGGCCACCGTCAGCATGGTCAATGCCGGTATCATCCGCAAAGACCTACAGAAAATCGCGGCTTCTCGGGCGGCGTTGAAGAAATTCACACACGCCCAACTCATCGAGCTTACCGCCAAGGCTGCCGACATCTTCCTCAACGACAACGATCCGCAAGGTTATGTCGAGCGACTCGCTGCCACCAGCGGGCTGCCGTACGTGCTCGTGCGCCGCAACATGCAGCGCATCCACGGCATGATGTCGAACACCGGTGCGGTGCTCAACGGCCTGACGCGCGGCCTCGACCTGGATGCGGCCAACAGTCCGTACTGTTTCTACGCCGCCACGCAG
This sequence comes from Verrucomicrobiota bacterium, assembly GCA_041306525.1. GTDB lineage: Bacteria > Verrucomicrobiota > Verrucomicrobiia > Palsa-1439 > Palsa-1439 > JBFZFE01. The sequence goes on from JBFZFE010000245.1 coordinate 4,018, forward strand.
AGCCTTGGCTTGGTGATGCCGTCCAATTCACCGGCCGTGAACTCCCTTTGGCTGCCGGCCATCGCGCTGAAGATTCCGGTCATCATCAAACCCGGCCGCGAAGAACCGTGGACACCTTACCGGCTGATCCAATCCTTCATCCAAGCGGGCGTACCGGCCGAGGCGTTCGGCTTTTACCCGACCGATCACGAGGGCGCTGACACGATTCTGCGGATGTGCGGGCGCGCCCTGTTGTTTGGCGACAAGACCATCGCCGAGAAATATGCCGGCAACCCCGCGATTCAGGTCCACGGCCCCGGCTACAGCAAAGTCCTCATCGGCGCTGACCGGATCGAGCGCTGGCCGGAGTTCATCGACGTGATCGTCGACTCGGTTTCCGCCAATGGCGGCCGCAGTTGTCTCTGCGCTTCGGCCATCGTTGTGCCGTCGCATGCCGACGAGATTGCGGAAGCGTTGGCGAAGCGACTCGGCCCCATTGCGCCATTGCCGGCCACCGACGACAACTCGAAGATCTCCGCCTTTGCCAACCGAAAGATGGCCGAGGCGATTGACGCCAGCATCGAGCAGAGCTTACCGGGCGCAACCGACGTTACCGCCAAGTACCGGCACGGCCCTCGCCTCGCGGTTCTGGACGGCGCGACGTTCCTGCGTCCGACCATCGTCCGCTGCGACTCCTTCGCGCATCCATTGGCGACCAAGGAATACCTGTTCCCGTACGCCAGCGTCGTGCAGGTGCCGCAGGAGAAAATGCTGGAGCAAATCGGCCCGTCACTGGTCGTCACCGCCATTACCGGTGACGAAGCCTGGATCGAACAACTCCGGGAATCTCCCCACATTGACCGCCTCAACATCGGCCCGGTCACCACGATGAAAATCTCCTGGGACCAGCCGCACGAAGGCAACCTGTTCGAGTTCCTCTACAAACGAAGGGCCTACGAACGACAATGAACTTCGACTGGCAACCGCGAACGCGAGTCATCTTCGGTGCCAACAGCGTCGAACGTGTTGGCGAGCTGGCGCGGGAGCTGGGAACCCGTCCGTTGCTGGTCACTGATCCCGGGCTGGTCAAGGCCGGTCACGCTGACCTGGTCCGCCGCCTCCTCCTGGGTGCGGTCGTTTATGATCAGTGCCGCGAAAATCCCACCACCCGCGACGTTGCCGCCTGCCTGGAGGTCGCCCAAGCCGGCAAGGTGGATTCGATAGTCGCGTTGGGCGGCGGTTCGAGTCTGGACACCGCCAAGGGCTGCAACTTCATCCTGACCAACGGCGGTCGGATGCAGGATTACTGGGGCGTGGGGAAGGCGACCAAGCCGATGCTGCCGCTCATCGCGATCCCGACCACGGCTGGGACCGGCAGCGAATGTCAGTCGTTCGCGCTGATTGCCGACGAGGACACACACCAGAAGATGGCTTGTGGCGATCCGAAGGCGGCCGCGCGCGTCGCGCTCTTGGACCCGACCTTGACCGTCACCCAGCCGCGCGGCGTCACTGTCGCGACCGGGCTCGATGCCGTGGCGCACGCCGTCGAGACGGCGGTGACGAAGAAACGCAACGAAATGTCCTGGATCTTTTCCCGCGAAGCGTTTCACCGCTTGGCGCCGAATTTGCCGGTTGTGCTGGCGGATCC
>JBFZFE010000246.1:0-2852 GCA_041306525.1 Verrucomicrobiota bacterium
CCCCGAAGGCGCTCTGAAGTTCCTGTTTCATTTCCTTGGTGAGCTTCTCGCTGCTGAGGACCAGCGCCGTTGGTTGATAATCGAGCGCCCGCCCCGCCTCGTTGATCATGCGCGCCAGCAACTAATGGCTGTGCGCGTAGCCGGTCAGCAGTTGCGGCCGGTAACGATTGAACCCGCGCACGTAGTCGGCCACGGTGCCGGGCGCGATGTGGTAGGCGGAGAAGTAGACCTGCCGTTCCACGAAGTTGTAGCGGTGATAGGGCGGACCGGCCTGGCCGCGTGGCACCACCAAGCGGCCGCCAATGGTCGAGCGCGGCAGGTGAATGCTCGTGCCGGCCCAGCCAAACGAGCGCACCTCGCGCGCCGCAATGAAGCGCCGGTGATCGTCCGCCGTGCAGATCGAGACGACCGGCGTGCCCGTGCTGCCGCTGCTCTGGTAACGCTTCAATCGCGCGCCCTGGGCCAGCGCGCCATCCACGAAGTCCGCCGGCTGCGCGCGCAGATCGGCCTTGGGCGTGATCGGCAGCTGATGCAGGTTGGCCAGCGTCATCGGGCCAAGATCGCAGCGCAGGATGCCGGCCGCGGCCCAGGTCCGTTGGTAATGAGGGACGTGCGAGTACGCCCGCAACAGCGTCATGCGCAACTGCTGTTCGACGTAGGCCTGCATCTGGTCCACCGACCAATGGTCGCGCTCGGCAAACTCCGCGACGTACTCGCCAAATTGTCCACCTAAACGCTCCCGTCGCCACGCCAGCCCAAAGAGCGAGATGCCGAGATTCTGTCCCCAGCGCGGGATGTACGGATAGAGGCGTTCGAGGGGATGAGCCATCAGGCGGCCTTTCGGTGCCGGGGCGGCAGTTGCGGGACGGCGAACACCGGCATGTGCGTCGCCGTCATCAGGAGGTTTTCCCATTGCGGCAGGACAAGCGACCAGTCGTGACGTTCGGCAACAATCCGACCGGCGCGCGACAGGCGTTCGGCCAGCGCGGGCTCGCGCAACAACCGCCGCACGGCCAGCGCCATCGCAATCGGGTCGCGCGGCGGCACGAGCAACGCATCGGCGTCGTGGGCGAGCAGGTACGGCAGCCCGCCGATGTTGGTGCTGACGACGCACAGGCCACAGGCGAGCGCCTCGACAACACTCACGGGAGCGTTGTCCACGGTGGTGGTGTTGAGGAAAATGTCGCCGCGTTGCAGCCAGCCGGGCACATCCTGCTTGAGCACCTGGCCGGCAAAGGCCACCCAGCTGTCGAGCTTCGCCCGGCTGATTTCCTGTTCGGCGCGTTGCCGGCTGCCGTCGCTCTTGTCGGGCCCGACCATCGTCAGGCGAATCTGCGGGAACTCGACGGTCAGGTGTTTGAGCACGCGCACCGCGAGCACGGGGTCGTAGATTTCGTGGAACGCGCGCAACCAGATCAGCGAGGGGCGGGCGCCGTTGCGCAGCCGGAAATGATAGCCGGCCAGCGCCAGCGCGTTGGGCACCAGCCGCATGTCCGAGCGGTAATAGCCCAGTTGCGAGAGCAGATAACGCGAGGGCGTGGTGACGATCTGCGCGGAGTTCAACAGCGCCCGGACCCGGCGCGGCCAACGACGCGCGAACGCCGGCAAGTTGCCGCCGTGCAGCGTGAGGATGTACGGGCGCTGACAATGCCGCAAGGCCGCGCAGACCAGTTCGGCCCAGATGAACGCCGGCCCGCTGAACACGTCCACTTGCGCGACGGCATAGGCGTTGCGACGGCTCAACACGGTGTGCAGCATGTCCCAGAGCCGCGGGACGCGCCCCGGTTGGCTCGATACGGTGAGCACCGGCCAGCCGCGGGCCTTCAGCCGTTGCGCGAGTTCCTCGCACACGCCCCGCGAGCCGTTGGCGCCCGAGAGAAAGTTGCCGACAATCAGCACCGGCACGCTCATGAGAGCACCTGTTCGTAAATGGCTGTCAGCCGTTGCATTCCCACCGCCAGGCCGTACTGCTGCCGGGCTCGCTGACGAAACTCCGCGCCGAGCTGCGCCCGCCGCGCGGGGGATTCCAACAACGCCACAATGGCGTCAGCCAAGGGCTGCGGGGCCGCGGGCGGGACGACCACGCCCACGCGACCGTTGTCCAGGACCTCAGCACACTGGCCGACATCCGTGGCCACCGCCGGCAAACCGTTCATGCCATACTCGATCAGCGCCAGCGGCAAACCTTCCGAAGCGGAACTCAACACACCGACGTCGCACGCCTGCAACACTGCCGCGACATCGGGACGTGTCCCAAGCCACGTCACGTGACCGGCCAGGTCGTCACGGCGCATTTCCGCGCGGAGTTGATCGGCATAGGCAACATCCCCGCCGTTGCCGAGCAGGAACAGGTGGGCTGACGGGACGCGCTGGACGACGCGGCGCATCGCGGCAAACAGGTTCGGATGATCTTTCTCGCGCCGGAAATTTGCGACACAGACAACCCGGCACCCGGCTGCGCCCGGCAACGGTGGGCATTCCGCCTCAACCGTTGGGGCGCTGACGAAATTGGGCAAATACCAGACGCGTTTCGCCGGCACGCCCAGCTGCTGGCGTGCCCACGCGGCGAGCGGTTCGTTGACCGCGATCACGCCGGCCACGTGACGCAGCGCCCAGCGGTACGGACGCGCGGCGCGTTCCTCGACAGCATACCGGCCGAAGTGGACATGCCAAAGCACGCGCGGCCAGGGCGGCAGCAGCGCCGCGATGGCGGCCACAAACACCGCCGTCCCGTGGGCATGAATGATGCGGATTTTGCTCTGTTGCACGTAGCCGCCGAGCCGCGCCAGCGCGAGCAGGTCAAACCAGACTTGCCGGCGCAACCGCAACCGGCGCACATCCTTGGCCACTGT
>JBFZFE010000247.1:0-3877 GCA_041306525.1 Verrucomicrobiota bacterium
CTACGACGCCAACAACAACGTCCTGACCGTCACGCTGCACAACGGCGGGTACGGCGACCAGACCACCATCTACGCGTTCGACGAGTTCGACCGCAAAACCATCGAGACACTGCCGGCCATCGCCGACGGCCTGACCCGCCGCACCGCCTGGACCTACTTCCAGAACGGGGCCGTCGCCACCGTTACCGATGCCAAGGACCAGGTGGTCAGCAACCAGTATGACCAGGGCAACCGGCTGACCCAGGTCCAGTTCCTGGCCGCCACCAACGGGCCGGTAACCGAGACCCGGACGTTCAGCTACAACAACGTCGACAAACCGCTGGTCATCACCGATGCCGCCGGCACCACCACCAACAGCTATGACGCTCTCTACCGATTGGTAGGCGAGACCCGGGTCAACGGCACCAACGACACCTACACCGTCGCGAACTTCTTCGACCAGGCCGGCAACCGGACCAAGGTCGTCTACCCCGGCACCGGCCGGGTCCTGCTCAGCCAGTACGACCCGCTCAACCGGTTGAGCCAAATCGCCGACGGCACCAACGTCACGACGTATGGGTATGATGCCAGCGGCAATCGGATCTTCCTTGGGTTGCCCAACGGTCAGGTCACGACGAACCAATTCGATGCCTTGAACCGGGTTACCAACATGGTCACCCAGGCCGGCGCCAGCAACCTCTACAGCGTCGCCTACGCGTATGACTTGATCGGCAACCGGCTCAGCGCCATCGAGGACCTCGCCACGCAAAGCGTCCGCACCAACAGTTACGTTTACGACGACCAGTACCGGCTCACGGAAGAACACTCAACGCTCAACGCTCAACTCGCAACGTTCAACTACACCTTCGACCCGGCCGGCAACCGGTTGATGTTGACCAAGATCACCGGTGACGCCACCAACATCACCACGTACGCCTATGACGCGCTCAACCGACTCACCAACGCGACCACCGGCGCCAGCGTCACCACCTACGCCTATGACCTCAACGGCAGCCGGATCGAGAAGTTGGCCAGCACGACCGGCACCGTCGTCCGCACTACCTACCAGTACGACACCGCCAACCGATTGATCCGCGCGCTCGATCAGGACAGCAACACGATCTTCACCGCCACCTACGATTACCGGACCCGGCGCGTATCCACCCTGGAGGGACTCGCTCCGTCGAGTCCCACGCTGTTCCGCTACGACAGTGGGGACAGCTTCCAAGAACTGAATGGTGGCACAAGCGTCCCTGCTTGTGAGTTCGTGCGCGGCTCGGGCCTGGGCGGCGGGATCGGCTCGATCCTGTACAAGAACACCCTTGCCGCTTCCCCCTTACCGCTTGCCGAGTACTTCGCCTACAATGCCGTGGGCCACACGGTGGCCCTGACGCTCCAATCCGGCGTGGTCAGCAAGACCGATTATTACGATGCCTACGGCGGCATCGCCTCCAGCACTGGACAAAGCGAGAACAATCGGCTAGCCAATACCAAGGAACGTTCTTTCACACTGGGCCTGGACAACCACGGGATGCGCTACTTCGATCCCGAGGTCGGCCGTTACATCACCCGGGATCCGATCGGGTACGGTGATGGCCTGAATGTTTACCTCTATGTCCACAACAACCCCATCAACCACATCGATCCGCACGGGTTGGCTGCTGTGGAAGTGGAAGTCGGGCCTGAGTTTAAGCGGGGGCCGCTCAAGCTACAAGTTACAGTAAAGATTGACTCCGACGGAGAGATCCAACGTGGCAATGGTGTGCTGACTCTTCAACCCGAATTCTTGAAGCCGGCGAAAGTTGCAAAACTTGATCTAAAACCAGACACCAGCTTTACCAAATTGAAGCTTGAACTGTGGCAGCCGCTGGAAACAGCCTTCAAGTTAGTGGAAGATCCGAAGAGTATAACGCGTGAGGATGTGCAGAAAACGGTCGAAGCCGTATCTAAGGTGTCCTTCAAAGGCACAGATGTCGATAAGGGCGAAGTCCAAGTCAAAACGCCTGTAGGAAAAGCCAAGATTAACGTCTGGGAATGGCCCGTATTCCGCGATATCAAACGGAAAATGGACCAGTCCAACGAGGGCAATCGGTAATGCCACTTCGACAGATCTTTATCTTACTGTGTCTGTTTGGGCTGACACTTGCGTGTCACCCACAAAAGCAACGCGATGTAGAACTTGCGCAGAAGCGCGCCGCGACCGCCAATCAACTCCGCCAAGAGGGCAAGTATACCGATGGTCTGTTGTATTTGGATCACCAGACTATTGCCCAACTCCCAAAGGATGAACAAGTGCGGGCAAGAATCAATCGCGCAACGATGCTACTGGAACTTGAGCGCCCTGCGGAAGCTTTTGATGAGTTGCCACCATCGCCGCCGAACGGAGAAGGGAATTGGCAAGTGGAGTTCCTCCGCGGCGTAGCGAGTTACCGTCTCGGCCATTATCAGGCAGCGATCAGTGCTTTGGACCGAGCCTCAGAGTTGAATGCAAATGAGAGATCCATTGTACTGAACAAAGGTGTTGTGCATGAGTACTATGGCAATTATGAGCTGGCTTGCCTGGCGTATAGTCGTGGACTCGATCTGAACCCGGGTCAGCAATCTGATCGGATCTACGCATCGCGCGGGGATTTGTATTTTGAATTGGGGAATTATCGTGCTGCGTTAATCGATTTTCAGCACGCCATCAGCTCAAATGCGGCGCAGTCGAGTCTGCTGGCAAATGCGGCCGCGGCGGCATTCTATTTGGGTGACTCAGCGCAAGCGTTGCAGTATCTGAACTCTTTGTCCAACCACGAAGCAGATGACGAGGCACATCGTGAGGCACGACTCGGTAAGTTCTACAGTGATGTATATGAATACGAACTCGCCCAACAGCATCTCAGACGTGCCATATCTCATAACCCGAGCAACGGCTACTACCGAACCTCGTTTGCCACCGTAGCGTATCTCGCAGGTACAATCGAATTGGCCACGTCGGAATTGCAGGAGGCGATCAGGACGGGCGCAGAAACCCCCAACACACATAAGACGCTGGCTCTGATTGCACTCAAACAAGCACGCTACTCCGAGGCAGAAGCGCAATTCCGGAAAGCACTTCAAGCAAAGCGTACCGATATTGTGGCAAATATCGGCCTATCTGCCCTCGCGGTGCTAACTACGCAGGATAGTCACCATTGCGACGAGCTCGAAACTGCACTTACCGAGCAGCCCAATCTGGTGGAGTTATGGCTATGGTATCAATTGCTTGGAGGCAAGAAGGCTGCCTCCGCAAGTGCATACGTTAACCAATGCAGTCCGCAGAAATGGCCCAACCCATTGGCGAAATATTTTCTGAAGCAAATGACATTCGAAGGGGCCTTCCAGGCGACTCGTCACCCGAACAAGGCCATCCAAAGGGAGAGACGCTGTGAGTTCTACTTCTATAGCGGTGCGCTTGCCTACCAGCAAGGCAACACGGAAAGTGCTTTGAAGTTGTGGGATACTGCTGTTGAGTCCCAAGCAAAGGCGACAGTTACCCGCACGCTCGCGGAGGTGTTCAGGGGCCATTTAATGCGGCCCCAGTCTGCTAGAGGTATGAAGAAGGATGAACGACCTTTTCAGCCAACCAATGGCCTTCAAGCACCTTGAGGGGCCTCTTTTTCGAATGAAACTGCGTTTTAGCTTTTGGGGGTCAACTCACCACACTTGACAGATTGGAGGACTGACGGATAGCTTTCTGTCAAACGTGGTGAGTTGACCCCAATGACTGAATGTTTACATCTATGTCCACAATACCCCCATCAATCACATCGATCCGCTGGGGCTGGCGACCATCCCCGAGTATCAAGAGCAATTGGCTGCAGTTGAGCGGGAGCGCGACAATGACCCAATTGCCCAAAATGGCGATCCGGAAGCA
>JBFZFE010000248.1:0-7274 GCA_041306525.1 Verrucomicrobiota bacterium
TGCAACCGGTTCGCCGCCCCAAAGATGAGGTCGACGCGGAAATCGGCCTGAAACGCCTTGGCGATCCAATCGGGGTCTTCGACCATGGTTTCGTACCCCGCCGACTTCAACGCCCCGAGCAAACGCAAGGAATCCGACGGCCGACAAAACACATCCAAGTCCTTCGTCTCCCGGTTCACGTCCGCGTACTCGCGCATCACATAGCCGCCACCGACCAAAAACGGCTGCCCGGTCGCCAGCAACACCTCCAGCGCCGCGTTGTAGAATTGCTCTGCCGTCTCGGCCGCATTCTCACTGGGCCTCATGCCCCAAGCTAGTGCCAGTCAGAAATGGCGGCAAACCACGGCGTCCGCCGGCCGGAATCCCCTCAATCAAGAAAGCGGCCGTCGGTGATTTCGAGGACGCGTTCGCCGCGTTTGGCGATGTGTTCGTCGTGGGTGACCATGACCATCGTGGTCTGGTATTCGGCGTGCAAATTCCAGAGCAGGTCGAGAATGGATTCACCGGTCCGGGAATCGAGGTTGCCGGTCGGTTCATCGGCCAGCAGCAAACTGGGCCGATTGACCAAGGCGCGGGCGATGGCGACGCGCTGTTGTTCGCCGCCGCTGAGTTCGGTCGGGCGATGCTCCAGCCGGTCCCCCAACCCTACCGCCTTGAGCAACGTCTCGCCGCGTTGACGCAACTCCGCACGCGAACCGCGGCCAAGAAGACCCGGTAAGCAGACGTTTTCCAAGGCATCGAGTTCGGGCAGGAGGTTATAGGATTGAAAGACGAAGCCGATCCGTTCGTTGCGCAGCCGGGTGCGTTGCGCCGCCGACATGGTGAAGAGCGAGACACCGTCGAGGGTCACGTCCCCCTTGGTCGGCGCATCCAAGCCCCCGAGCAGATGCAGCAACGTGCTCTTGCCGGCTCCCGAGGCGCCAACGATGACAACGACTTCGCCTTTGAACACGGACAAGTTGACGCCACGCAGCACTGGCACTTGGCGTTTGCCCAACTGGTAGCCTTTCTCCAAGCCCTGCGCGGCGAGGAACTCAGTCATGGCGCAACGCCTCCACGGGTTGGAGCCGGGCAGCCCAGATGGCCGGGATGAGTCCGCCCAAGGTGCAGGCAGCGATGGTGGAAAGCAGAATCAAAGCAGTGTCGCGTACGGTCATCTTGGCGGGAATCTGGGTGAAGTTGTAGATCTCGGGCGGAAAAACGTTGATGCCCAGCGCGCTGGAGAGGAAATGCTGGATGTGCGGCAGGTTGGCGATGGTCAGGTACCCCAGCACGAAGCCGAAAACCACGCCCACCAGGCCGACGGCCAGTCCTTGGGCGACGACGAGCCGCGTGATTTGCAGCGCGGACGCGCCAAGGGAACGCAGCACGCCGATTTCGCGGGTGCGTTGGACGGTGGTGGTGATCAGCGTGTTGGTGATGCAGAACGCCGCCAGCAGGATCAGCAACAGCAGGATCAAGAACATCATCGTCTTCTCGACGGCAATCGCCCCGAGCATCTGCTGGTTCATCTCCGACCAGGTCCGGGCCCGGAGGTGAAATGGCAGTTCGCGATTGAGATCGTCGGCCACCTGTTGCGTCGCTTGGAACGGGTCGGCGGTCCGGATCTCGACGCCGTGGATGCTCGTGCCCATGCCATAGAGTTCCTGGGCGGTTTCCAGCGAGGTGAACGCCAGGGCGTAATCGAACTGCTGCATGCCGGAGTTGAAGATGCCGGTCACGGTGAGTTCGAGCGGCAGGAAAACCTCCTCGCCTTTTTTCTCGAGGTTGCGGGGCGAATAAACGGTGACCTTTTCGCCGATGTACACACCAAGCTGGTCGGCCAACGCGCGACCCAGCACGATCTTTTCGCCCGCCAAGTCGAGCTGGCCCTGCCCTTGTTTGATGTAATCGCCCAAACGCGTGACTTGCACCTCGCGTTCGGGGTCGATCCCCTTCAGGTACGGAGCGGTCTTTTGCTGCTGGTACTCGACCAACACCAATCCCATCGCAAACGGCGTCGCCGCCTTGACCTGCGGAGTCGCCATCACTTTCTTGGTCAGCCCGGCCGCGTCTTCAATCACGCCACCGGTCACGGTGACATGCGCCTGCATGCCGATGAGCTTTTCCTGGAGCAGTTCGTGAAACCCGCTCATCACCGAGATCACGACGATCAATGCCCACACGCCAATCACAACGCCGGCAATGGAAATGAGCGTGATGACCGAGACAAATGTCCGCTTCGGCTTCAGGTACCGGAAGCCGAGGAACAGTTCAAAGGGCAGACGCGTCATGCGCCAACCTACTCCGCCTGCTTCACTTGCGGCCGGAGTTGCGGGAAAAGGATGACGTCGCGAATGCTCTCGGCCCCCGTCAACATCATCACGAGCCGGTCAATCCCCACGCCCATCCCACCGGCGGGCGGCATGCCATGTTCCAGCGCGGTGAGGAAATCCTCATCGAGCTTCTCGGCGTGACCGGCCGCCTGGTTGAGCAAGCGGCTGCGCTGCTCGACCGGGTCGTTCAACTCCGAGTAGGCGGGCGCAATCTCCTGGCCGTTCATGATGCACTCGAACACGTCCACGATCCCGGGATTCTGCCGGTTGGCCTTGGCCAGCACGACCAACTCGGCCGGCAGGTGCGTGACAAAGGTCGGGTTGATCAACGTGGGCTCGATGGTCTTCTCGAATACTGCGTTGGTGACCTCGTAATCCGGCGAGTTGGGCGGGAACTCGACGCCCATCTGCGTGGCTCGCATCACCCGTTCCTCGGGCGTGATGGCAAACCAGTCCTTGCCGACGCGTTCCTCGATGATCTCGCGATAAGTGATGCGTTTCCACGGCGGCGTCAGATCAATCTCCTGGCCGTCGTAACGCTTGACGATGAGCGAGTCGAACACGTTCTCGGCGACAGTGACCACCATGCCCTGCAACAACTCCATCATCGTCTCGTAATCACCATAAGCCTCGTACACCTCGAGCATCGTGAACTCCGGATTATGCCGGCGCGAGATGCCTTCGTTGCGGAAATTGCGATTAATCTCGTACACCTTCTCGAAACCGCCCACCAACAACCGCTTCAAGTAAAGCTCCGGCGCCACGCGCAGAAAGAGATCAATGCCGAGCGCCTCGTGATGCGTCTTGAACGGCTTCGCCGCCGCGCCTCCCGCAATCGGCTGCATCATCGGCGTCTCGACTTCCATGAACCCGCGGCCATCGAGGAATTTGCGGATCTCGCCCACCACGCGACTCCGGATGCGGAAAGTCTCGCGTACCTGGTCGTTGAGCGTCAAGTCCAGGTAACGCTGCCGGACACGCGTCTCGGTGTCTTTGATGCCGTACCATTCTTTCGGCATCGGCTGGATAGCCTTGCAGAGAATTGTGAAACTCTCAACCCGCACCGTCAACTCACCGGCGTGAGTCAGGAACAACTTCCCGGTCACCCCAAGGATGTCGCCGAGATCGACGAAATGCTTGAACAGCTCGAACTGTTCCTCGTTGAGCACCTTCTTCTGCACGTAAATCTGGATCTTGCCGGTCGAGTCCTTGATGTCGGCAAACATGCTCTTGCCCATGTCGCGATGACTGAGCAACCGACCCGCCAGCCGCACGTCGCGTTCCGCCGTCGGGTTGGCCCGCGCCGCCGCGATGGTCTCGCTGACCTCGAAACGCGCGCCGTAGGGATCAATCCCCTTGTCCAGCAACTTCTGCCGCTTCTCCAACCGCGCCTTGACCTGATCGTTGACCATTTCCATAGGCTGCGCAGCATACCGGCCACCCCCGCCTCACACAATCAGAAACAAGTCTTGATCCGGTCATCTTGAGTCAGACATCTGCACCCCGCGGCTCAAGACACTACAGCGGAGCTTCTTGGTCTTGTTGTGGACGGTCGGCTCCGTTACTGTGTCGTCCGCGCATGGAACTGACCACCACGTGGAGACCGCAAATCGGCGAGCGGATTGGCCATTATCAGTTGATCGAACTGCTGGCCATCGGCGGCATGGGGCTTGTCTATCGCGCGTATGACGCGTCGTTGGAACGTCACGTGGCGCTGAAGTTGCTCGCCCCCGAGTTCGCCGCCACCGCCGCGTTCCTGCAACAGTTCATCCGCGAGGCGCGCACCCTCGCCCTGCTCAATCATCCGCACATCGTTCACGTCTACACCGTCGGCGAGGAACGCGGTCTGCCGTTCTTTGCGATGGAACTGGTCGAAGGCGACAACCTGCACACGTTGCTGACCACCGTGAAGCAGTTCAACATCACCGAGGCCGCCCAGATCTTGCGTCAGGCCGTCCTCGGCCTGCAATGCGCCCACCAGCGCGGTATTACCCACGGCGACATCAAGCCCGCCAACCTCGTCGTCACCCCGCAAGGTGTGCTCAAGATCGCCGACTTCGGCCTCGCCAAGCGCGGCAACGCCGGGCCCGGTAGCGAGTACGGCACGCCCGAATACGTCAGCCCGGAGGTCATCGAAGGCAAACCGACTGATCATCGCAGCGACATTTATTCGCTCGGGGCCACCTTCTTCCATCTGCTGGCGGGGCGGCCGCCGTTTGTGGGCGACACACCCGCCGAGGTTATGCAACGCCAGTGCCTGTCGGTGGCCGCGCCGGTGACGATGTTCAACCCGCAGGTACCGACCGCGTTCACTCAGTTGCTGGCCAAATGTCTCGCCAAGGAACCCAGTTACCGGTACCAGGATTACCGCACGTTGCTGGCCGATCTCGACCTGCTCCTGGCCCAACTCGCCGCCGCGCGCCTGCCGCAACCCCGACGGCTGCTCCAGCAAACCGTGCCGGTGGCCGCTCTTTGTTCCTTGGCGGTGGGCGTCGCCGTCTATTTCTGGATGGCGCGAACGCCGGCCACCGGGCCTGGACCCGCGCCGACTGTGCTCGTTACCTTCCCGGCCACCAACCAGACCGAAGTCCCCTCGTCCATCGACCTGCCGCCCACCCCGGTGCCAACGCCAACCCCCGTGGCGCAGCCGGTGGTCTCAGCCGAGGACGAAGCGGCGGCCGCCAGTTTTGCAGCGGAACTGCAGCAGCAATCCGAACCGTTGTTGGCAACCGGCAAGCTGCTGGAAGCGTGGATCGTTTACCAACAATGGCCCCGGCAAGCCCTGCACACGGCCACCCGTGCCCAAGAAAGCGTGACCGCCCAGAAGCAGCGCATCCAGAAACTCGCCCGCGAATCATGGGACCAGACCTGCGCCCAATTAAGCGCGTTGCGGGAGGCCAACAAATACATCGAGGCACTCGTGCTTTGCGGTCAGGTCGCGCAGACCCATAGCCTGATTTCAGCCGAGATCGCTGAGTTCGCCCAAGCCGAACGCGACCGCACGCTCGCCGCCCAGGAAGCTTACCGCAAACAATTGGTGGCCGACCGCGAAGCCGCTGAAAAAGCCATGGCCACGCAACTGGCCGAGATCCGCGCCCAGAGCACCAAGCTCATCGCCGCGCTCCAATGGGAGAAGGCCCAGCAAGAACTCCAGGCCGCCGCCGGCAAGGCCACGGGTGTGTTGCAGGAGGGCATCCGCGAGTTGCTGCAGAGTGAAGTCGAAGCGTTGATCACGTTGCGTCAGCAAATCTTCGCCCGCGCCCAAGCTCGCCGCGCGCCCACCCTCAAGCTCGCCACCCGCTCGGGATCTGTTGAAGGCCAGGTCCTCATCGCCGCTGACGGCCGGCTCGCGTTGGGACACGTCACCGCCCACGGCGTCGTCAGCACCGCCATTGCATGGGAAGAACTCCCGCCCGCTTCGGTCCTGCATTTCTACGCGACCTGCCTGGAGGCCGGTAACAAGTACGAACAGTTCGCCTACGCCGTGCTGCTGACCCACTTCGCCCTTGCCGGCCAAGCTCCCCTCGACAATGCCCGCCGCACCCTCCAACTCGCCGCCCAGACCAATCCCGACCGACACCTGCTGGTGACCGGGCTCATCGGCCGGCTCGATGACCACGAACGACGGCTCCGCCAGGAAGCCGCCGCCCGCGCCGCGCAACAGGCGCGCGAACAGAAAGCCGCTATCGCGTGGACCCGTCTCGAAACCGCCGTGGCCACCAGGGATCCCGAGACGGCACTGCGTGAACTGACCGCGTTTCTCGCCGACACCAAGGATACCGACCTCGCCCGCGCCCGCCAGAATGATCTGGACCAACTCCAGCGCAGCCTTGCGACCACCAATCCCGTCGCCACCGTCGTCGATCTCTCTTTCGCCTCTCCGCGCGGCCCGCAACGCCGCACGATCGCCGTCGCCAACAAGGAAGCAGCCGACCCGCTCGAAAAAACCCGCACCCTCGCCACCAGTGGTTATTTCCGCGAACGCGACCTGCCGGTCTTCGGTCTGCCTGATGACGGCAAACTCATCGTCCGCCTCGGCGATCTGCGTCTGCCCTTCAGCTTGGGCATCGACACCGCCCCCGACGCCATTCTCCTGCGCGCCCCGCGCCGGCTCGCTTGGAACGTGCGCGTTGACGGACGCCCCTGTCACGCTGTCGCCGTTCTTTGTGCGGCGGTGGGCGGCGCCGCTTCCGCGCAACTGCGTCCTCAATACGGCGAAGAAGCCGGTCCCCCGCAAACCTTCCTCATCTGGAATTGGCTCGGCGCCCTCACGCCCGGCAAGCTCATCGCGGCCGTGCCAGCGCACACCACCGACCGCCGCCGCGTCAATCTCTTCACCCAGATCTTCACGCTCGATCCCAACCGGGCGCTGACGCAACTAACCGTCGCACTGAGCGAGTCCGATCCCGACATCACCGTCGCTATCCTTGCCATTACAACCTTGCCGGCACCGCCGCTGCCGATTGTTCCTGTCCCGCCGCTCCCGCCAGAAGAACCACCCCCTGCCTCTGCCCCGCCACCGGCTGCCGAGACCGAGCCGCTCACCCCGGCACCAGCCCAATAGGGTCACTCAGCGAACAACGACGGTCTTGATGTTCACGAACTCGCGCAGACCGATGGCGCCCAGTTCGCGTCCGTAGCCCGACTGTTTGATGCCGCCAAAAGGCAGGCGCGGATCGGACCGGACGAAGTCGTTGACGGAACAGCTACCGGCCTGGAGCTGGGTGGCGGCGATGCGTTCCCCGCGTTGCGGTTGGCCGGTAAAGACCGCCGCACCGAGGCCGAACACAGTGTCGTTGGCGACCCGGATGGCTTCCTCCTCATTGGGCACCCCAATGATGGCGGCGACCGGCCCGAAGGTTTCCTCCTCATACACTGGCATACCGGCACTGACGCGGGTCAGGACAGTCGGCGGATAGAACCAGCCCGGGCGATTGGGAATGGCGCCACCGAGCAGCA
>JBFZFE010000249.1:0-2980 GCA_041306525.1 Verrucomicrobiota bacterium
CGACTTTTCAGGTAGGTGACGGGGCGGATGTCTTCTTTCGTCTTCATGGCCTATAGTTCCCTTCGGTTTGAATACCGTACTGAATTCAGACCGGTCCGTCAAGCGGTATCCGTGGGTCTCAATTAGGTCGACCGCTCCCCTCCTTCGGGATGTATCCGCCGCGAATCGGGTACTTCAAACATCAGCGGTATTATCCGCGCGAAATGGATGTTGCCAGACACCGGTCGAGTAGGCAGAATGACGGTTGTGAGGCTGAAAACGCCATCGCGAAAGGTTCACCGGCGGATACTGAGAATCGGCACATTCTGTCACAGCCGTTCTAAGGGGTCAACGCTTTCTAAGGGGTCAACGCTTCACATTTCACAATTACCGCGAAGGAGTTGGTCTGAGGGGTCAACGCTTCACATTTCACAACCTGCGGCTTGCGGGCCAACTCACTGAGATCGAAAGCACCACCGGCGGACGCAAAGTCTCCAGCCACAGTTATCAGTTGAACCAGGCCAACCAACGCACCAAACGCACCGACGCCGACGGCTCCTACTGGGATTACGGGTACGACTCATTAGGCCAAGTCACCAACGCTGTCCGCCGCTGGGCCAATGGCACCAACGTGGTCGGCCAAAGCTACAGCTATCTCTTCGACGACATCGGGAACAGACAGAGGTCGGAGGTCAGCGGTCAGAGGTCGGATTACACGGCAAACTTGTTGAACCAATATGAAAATCGCACCGTTGCCGGTGCGTTCTGGCAATTGGGCAGCGCCCATTCCAACGCCGCCATCACCGTGGCAGGCCAGACCAACGTGTTGCGTCAAGGCGAATATTTCGCCAAGGAGTTGACCGGGCGCACTGCAAGATTTGTAGGGGGTGGTAGAATCTTGGCGATGGGTGACTGAGGGGACGATGGCGGGGTTGACTGTGGGGACAGTCAGCCGCTGAGAAGTCTGGGTTCCAGACCGCCACGAACAACGGCCACCAGCGCCCGCACAAGGAGGATGAAGTCCGATGCACAGCACCGCAACTGTGGCGACCACGCCGCGCTTTGTCTGCGGGTGGGAGACCGGCACCGCCCGCTTGGAAGCGTCCTTGCTCCAAACCGTCCAGTGCGCCACGGATGGCTTGGGTCATTTGGAGGAACGCTTGGCCGACGGCACGCGCGAACTCCAGCGCCAAGCCCTCGAGCGCGCCGCGCAAGCCAAAGCCGACGCCACCCCGCCACACTGTCCGGTCTGTGGCCACAAACTCACGCGTCGGCAGCGCGATCACACCCGCACAGTCACGACCCGCTTCGGGGCCGTCACGATCCGTCGCACGCGCGGGTGGTGTGCGCGTTGTCGGCGTTGGTTCTTTCCCGCCGATGCCGCCCTGCGTTTGGACGCCACCAGCACCGCCTCGCCGGCCGTGCAGGAAGCCGCCGCGTTGTTGGTGGCGCAAATGCCGGCCGCCGAAGCCGCCCCGATCTTGGAACGGCTGACGGGAATTGTCTGCCATCCCACGACACTGGAGCGGGAGGCGCGCCGCCAAGGCGAACGCGGCCAGGCGGAGCGGGAGGCGATGAATGCCGTGTGGCAAGACTGGGATTCGCTGGTCGCGGCGGCGCAACGCGCGCCGGCGAGCGCACCGGCCACGCCGTTCACGCTGGTCATTGAGATTGACGCGTGGAACATCCGCGAACGCGACGGTTGGGGCCAGACCAGCGCGTTGACCCAAGCCGGTCAGCCGCCATCGCGGTGGCATTGGGTGTACGGGGCGACGGTGTTCCGCCTCGATCACCGCGGCCAGACCGCCGGTGGGCGACCCGTCATCAGCCAACGCGGCTACGTGATGACGCGGGGTGGCGTGGACACGCTGCGCACGCTGCTGTGGGCGGAGGCGCAACGGCGCGGGCTGGCGCAGGCGGCGGCGGTGCTGGTCGTGGCCGATGGCGCGGTGTGGATCTGGAATCTGGTGGCCGATCGCTTTGGCGCGGCGCACCAACTGTTGGACTACTATCACGCCAGCCAACATTTGTGGGCGGTGGCGACGGCACTGCACGGGGAAGGCACCCCCGCCGCGCGACGGTGGGTCGAGCCGTTGCTGGAACAACTGCGCGCCGGACAGGCGGCGAAAGTGATTCGACGATTGGAACAATTGGAACTGCGCGCCGAAGCGCCGACGGCAGAAACGGCGCGGCGAGAACGACAGTACTTCGAGAACCATCGGGAGCGCTTGGACTACGCGACGGCAGCGGCACGGGGTTGGCCGCTCGGCAGCGGGGCGATGGAATCGAGTTGTCGGCAATATCAATGTCGGTTCAAGCGCCCCGGACAATTCTGGAGTCAAGCGGGCGACGAAGCCTTGTTGGTGCTGCAAGAGTACTGGCGCAACGGCCGGTGGGCGCAACTATTTCCGCACATGGGTTGCCTCGATCCCTCGCGCAACTGATCGCCGCTCATGCCAGACACCCCCATCAAAACTTGCTGTGCACCCCCGGGCGCGCGGCATGGCGCTCCCCCCGGTCGATGAGCCGGTGTTTACTCGGCGTAGGAGTCGGGGCCGAATCGGGTCCGGAGGCGTTGGGCGTTATCCGGGCGGCCGGTTAGGACCGGCGGTTGCCTTGCCCCGACGATGAGGCCGGTAGCCGACACCGGCGTTGGCGTGTAACTGTTTTTGCACGCCCTTGTTCTTCTCGGCGGGAATGGTGTGGACGTATTCACCGCGGAAACGCTCGTTGGCTTCGGCCCGTCGTTTCGCAAAGGCCGCGGGCGGAGGCTGGGCCGGGATCAGGCAATCGCAGCCGTTGCCAATCAGGTCGGTGCGGCGCGCCAGTTGCAGGGCTTGGCGAACCTCGAAGTAGTTTTCGGGCTTGAAGAACTGCAGCAGCGCACGTTGCAGTTTGCGGTCACGCAGATGCTGGGCGACGTATACCGGTTTCTTGGTGAACGGATCGATCCCGGTGTAATACATCGCGGTGGCCACGTCCATCGGCGCGGGGATGAAAT
>JBFZFE010000250.1:0-3527 GCA_041306525.1 Verrucomicrobiota bacterium
GGGGCGCACAACGCGCCGAACCCGCTGCCCTGTGGACTGTCACAAGTGCCCCGTGGCGTGTCCACGTTGACCGCTGGCGAGCTTTCCCCGCCCGTCTGGGCATACACCACCCGCCCCGCAATCGGGCATTTGACACCCCTGACACGGCTGACGTGTTATGCCAGCGTGTTATGCGAGCAGGTTCACCGCTGGGTTGATAGCGAAGAAAACCACTGTTTTTATTGGGTTTTCTGTAGATTGGTACCCCCAAGGGGAATCGAACCCCTGTTCCTAGATTGAGAATCTAGTGTCCTAGCCGCTAGACGATGAGGGCACACGCGGAATCGAACGCGCGTCAGAATACCCAGCCAAGCCGGGAAATCAAGCGCTTTGCCCGGTCACTTCTCGTCCGAATCCGCTTTCGATGGCGGCAACCCCGGCACCTTCGGTACTTCCTCCCATAGCCGCCGCATGCACCCACGTGTCAATCCGCCCAAACGCCACCACCGCCCGCGCCCCGCGTTTCCCCAGCTCCAACGCCGTCACCCGCCCAATCCCGCTCGACGCACCCACCACCACCGCCACCTGCTCACCAATCGGTTTCAATTTCTTCTTCATAGCGACCTCCAGCCCATTCAAATGGGTCGCCATAACCTAAAGACAATCCAACGCCCCCACCGCCGCGCTAACCGGGGTAATCACCCACCGCCATCCGCGCCGGTTGGGGCCGCGAAATTATCGGCGGTACTTCGAGAAGTGGGGGGAAGACTTGTACTTGGCGAGCAACTCGCGGCTCGAATGCGTGATGACCGGCGCGGGCGCCGGCTCCTCGGATGTCGCGGCCGGGCCGGCAAGATGGGCGGAGGCGGCTGACCGGGGTTGCTCGACGCGGCGTTCGAAATAGGAACTGGAGAACGAAGACAGCGAGGGACCACCGGCCGCGTTGGTTGCCGGCACCGGCGGCGGCAAGGTCGAGCTTACCGGGGTGGCGACAGCGACCGGGTCGGTGTCGCGGGCGTGCCAGCAGAGACGGACGGAGGGGACCGGGCCGATGCCGATGATGACCTCGCTGTTTTGCATGCCGGGCAGCGACAACTTCGCGGCGGCCTGGCGCGCCTGCAACAGCGCGGAGAGAATCGCGTGGGTCGTGCGACGCGAGCGATGATCGGCGATCAGAGTCGTCAGGTCATCAACGGGCGTTTCCTCGAGTTGGTAAAGATGCACCAGCAATCGTTCGACAGGGCTGACTTCGAGATCGATCTCGCTGACCTCATAACCGGCTTCGAGATAGATGAGCCGGTCATTGTTGATCTCCTGCAACGCGGCGCTGACGCTGCCGCCGGTATCGGCGCGCAACCCGGCAACGTTGGCCTGGACCTCGGCGCGGAGTTGCTGGAGCTGGCTGGTGGTGGCGGTGACGGTCTCGCGCAACTGGGCCACGGTGGCGGGCGCCTGTTCGAGCGTGGCTTTGAGTTGGGCGGCTTTCTGGCTGAGTTGCCGGGCTTTGCTGACGAGGCTCATGTGGATTCTCCCGCGGTTGAGGCGCGTGATTTGTTTCGTTCCTGCAACACCTTGTGGAACTGTTCGAGGAACGCCTGCTCGTTGCTCAGCATTTCCTGGGTCAGATCGAGTTCAACGACGCCCTGTTTGGCGCGGGTCTCGAGCAGCTCCTGGGCGCGACGCAGATGATCGCGTTGCTGGGCAGCCATGTCGCCGAGGGTCGCGACGGTCTTGTGGAGCATCTCGACCTCGTGCATCAGGCTCTGCAGTTTCTCGGTGGTCGCGTTGGCCTGCACCGCCGCGATGGCGCGGGCGACCGGCTCGAGGTCCACAACGACCTGCGGGGCCGGTATCGTGGGCAGTTGAGTTACCGGCTTCGCGGCATGAGCGGCGATGGTTTGCTGGATGGCTTCGAGACCGGCCTGGAAGCCGGCAAGCTGGGCGACAATGCGGCTGGCCGGGTCGCTCTGGTCGGCGCCGCGGGTGACCTGGTTGCGGCGGAAGGTGCGTTTGATTTCGTCCCAGCGCGTCTTTTCCGCATCGCTGAGCGCGCCGATGAGCTCCTTGAACTTGAGCAGGTTCGCCTCGGCGCCGGTGGTGAGCGTCTGTGATTCGCCCCGGTAATGATCGAGGATCAGCGCGCGAACCTCGGCGTCGTTCATGATGGCGACGACCTTCTCGGCAAGGCGGTTCATGTTGCGATAGGAGCCTTGGAGGCGGAACGGCGGCTCGGTGCGGAACTCGTCGGCCTGCGCGGCGGAGGCGATGTACTCCTGGTTGACGCGCATCACGACGTCGCGGATGGCAACGAGCTTGCGCATGACCGCGAGGATTTCCTCGACTTCCTGCGAGGAGTAACTGCCCTCGAAGCTGCCGGCGTCGCGCTCGGTGGACTCGGCCATGCGGATGAACGCGCGGACATCTTTCTGGCTCTTCTTGGCCAGCGGCGCGAGCACGGCGTTGGAGGTGATGGCGTTTTCGATGTAGCTGGCTTGGAACCAGCCGGCATTGCCGCCGATGATGTCGCCGAGGTTGTAGGTGTCGGCGCGGTTGGCGAGCATGTCGGGGATTTTGAACTTCTGCCCGCTCTCGGTGTACGGGTTACCGGCCATGACGACGACCACCTTGCGGCCGCGCAGATCGTAGGTGCGCGGTTTGCCGCGCCAGACCCCGTCAATCTTGCGTTGGGCGTCGCAGAGCGAGATGAATTTCTGGAGGAACTCGGGGTTGCAGTGCTGGATGTCGTCGATGCAGAGCATGACGTTGTCGCCCATCTCCAGCGCGAGATTGAGCTTGTTGATTTCCTCGCGCGCGGCGGCGTTGGGCGCTTCCTCGGGGTCGAGCGACGTGACGGCGTGGCCGAGAGTCGGGCCGTTGATCTTGACGAAGATGATGCCGAGCCGGTTGGCGATGTACTCCATCAACGTCGTTTTGCCGTAACCGGGCGGCGAGATGACGAGCAGCAACCCCATCAGGTCGGTGCGTTTGTGTTCACCGGCCGCGCCGATCTGCTTGGCGAGGTTGTCGCCGATGAGCGGCAGGTAAATCTCATCGATGAGCTGGTTGCGCACGAACGAGGTCAGCACGTTTGGCTTGAACTCATGAAGGCGCAGCCGGGCCGATTCGCGTTGGAGCAACTCCTGTTTGCCCTGCTGATACCGGACGAATCGCGGCACCACTTCGCGTTCAAAGCGTTGGAGGCGGGCTTGAAAATCGAGGTAATCGAACCGGTAACGGCTGCCCTCGATGCGGGCGTGACTGCCTTTCAGGCCCTCGATCACCTCGCTCATGGCGGCGTTGACGACCGTGTGTTTGGCTTCATCGCAGAACAACACTGCCGCAACGATGTCGCTGAACCGGTTGGCTTCGGGACGTTCGTTGAGGAAACCGCGGACCCAATCGCGGACAAACTCGAACTCGCTGACCGGGTGTTCGCGCAACGCTTTGCGGCCCTGCTCGAAGGCGGGCGCGCTCTGTTTCTGCGCGAGATGTTTGCGGAACTCGCTGACGAGCGCACCGGCTTCGCGGCTGAGGATGAAGTGCTCGCC
>JBFZFE010000251.1:0-3978 GCA_041306525.1 Verrucomicrobiota bacterium
ATTGGCATTACTTCCAACAGAACCGCTGGCGGTTCCAGCAGCGGACCCAGACCGCCGAGGCGCCCGGCAAGGATTTCACCACGTGGGATCTGCCCCGGATCCTGGCCGAGATCGACAAACACTTCACCACCGCGCTCGCCAACGAGAAATTGCTCAAGGCCACCCCGGTTACCCAGTACGAGCAACTCCTGGAAAAAGGCACCGTGCCCGATGCTTACCGGCCGACGGTGTTCGACTTCCTCGCACACGAGGCGTTGCAGTTCTATCAAGCCGGCGAGCAGGGCGGCGCCAAGGCCGAGGACGAGTTCGAGGTCGCCGACAACTCGCCCATCTTCGCGCCCGTGGCGGAGTTTGTGAAATGGGTGCCGGCCACGACCGACGCCGATTCGCGGAAGTTGAAAGCGATCAAGCTGTTCCAGAACCTGCTGACGTTCCACGCCAACGACGAGAACAAGACGGCGTTCATTGACGCCGATCTGCACCGGCTCACGTTCGGCAAGAACCAGGCGGTCGGTCCCGATGTGAACGAGAAGTACAAGGCGGCGTTGAAGCGGTTTGTCGCCGACTGGGCCGATCACGAGATTTCGGCGCGGGCGTTGCATGCGTGGGCCGGCGTGTTGGTCGAGGAGAATGAGACAGCCGAGGCGCACAAGCTGGCCAAGCGCGGTGCGGAGGTGTTCCCGCAGAGCATCGGCGGCATCTGGTGTCACAACCTGGTCCAGCAGATCGAAGCCAAACAGGTCAACATCTCGACTGAGCGCGTCTGGAACGAGCCGTGGCCGGTCATCGCGGTCAACTACAAGAACATCACCAAGTCCTTCTTCCGCGCCGTGCCGTACGACTTCGATGCGTTCGTTGCCAAACAGCGCTGGGGCTTCGGCGGCGGCTGGGACGAGAATTTCCAGAAGGAATTGCTCGCGAAGAAGCCGGTCGCCGAGTGGAACGCACCGTTACCGGCCACCGACGATTTTCGTGAACGCACCGAGAAGGTGCCGGTGCCCAAGGACCTCAAGCCGGGCTTTTATTTCATCCTCGCCAGCGTGAACTCGGAGTTCACGGCCGACAACAACATGGTCTCCGCCGCGTGGGTCTGGGTCAGTGATCTCGCGCTGGTTGTCCGGCAACGCCAGTACGAAGGCGCGCTTGATGGGTTCGTGTTGAAGAACCTGACCGGCGAACCGGTTGGCGGCGCGACGGTGAAATCCTGGTCGCGCGACCGGGAAGGCAAACTCAAGCCCGGTCCCGAAACGAAGACTGATGAGAATGGGATGTTTCGTTTTCAGGGCGGCGAACGCCAGTTGCTGTTGCTGGCGCAGAGCGGCGAGCAAAGGGTGGCCAGCGACAACGAGTTTTATCTCGGTCGGGCCGGCAAGCCGACGCCACAAGCCAACACGGTGTTTTTCACCGACCGTTCCCTTTACCGACCGGGCCAGACCATCCAGTACAAGGGCATTTGCTACCGGGTTGACACCGAGAAGAACGATTACGCGACCCTGCCGGGTCAGAGCCTGACGGTGGTGTTCCGCGATCATAACGGGAAGGAAATAGCTAAGGCACAACACAAAGCGAATGACTACGGCGCGTTCTCTGGCAGCTTCACCGCGCCAGGCGGGACGGTGACCGGGCAGATGACATTGCAGGCCATCAACGGCCCGCACGGCTACGCGCAATTCAGCGTTGAAGAATACAAACGACCGAAGTTCCAGGTTGAGTTGGCCAAGCCGAAGGAAGGCGCCAAGCTCGGCGCGGAAGTCGTCCTGACCGGCAAAGCCACCGCCTACACCGGTGCGGCGATTGGTGGCGCAAAGGTGAAATGGCGCGTGGTGCGCGAAGTTCAATTCCCGCCGTGGTGCTGGTGGGGCCGTTTCTGGCTCCCGCCGGATCGCGGTGACAGCCAGAACATCGCCCATGGCACGTCGACGACCGGCAACGATGGCGTGTTCACGGTGAAGTTCATTGCCGCCCCGGATTTATCGGTGCCGGAGAAGACCGAGCCGACGTTCAACTTCGAGGTCCATGCCGACGTGACCGATTCGACCGGCGAAACGCGTTCAGACAGTCAGAACGTCCGTGCCGGCTACACCGCCTTGGCGGCAACGATTACCGCGTCGGATTGGCAAACGCCTGAGAAGCCGGTCGAGTGGACGATCTCGACGACCTCGCTCGATGGCGAGCCGCAAGTCGCTGAGGGCACGGTGAAGGTCTACGTGCTCAAGCAACCTGAGAAGGTGATGCGTCCCGAGTTGGGTGGCGCCACGCCGTATGATTACTGGTGGTTCCGTCGTCATGCCGGCAAGAACGCCGAGCCCAAACCCGACCCGACCAACCCGGAGTCGTGGGAGTTGGCGGAGGTGGTGGCCGAGCAACCGTTCAAGACCGACGCGACCGGCAAGGTTGTGATCAAGACACCGCTCAAAGCGGGCGTGTACCGGGCCATGGTCGAGACCAAGGACCGGTTCGGTAAGCCGGTGAGTGCGCGCGACACATTGCAGGTGGTTGACCTCAAGGGCGCGAAGTACCCGGTCAAGTTGGCCAACCATTTCGCCGCGCCGAAGTGGTCGGTCGAACCCGGCGAGAGTTTCGTGGCGTTCTGGGGTACCGGCTACGAGAAGGGCCGGGCGTACGTCGAGTTGGAACATCGCGGCAAACTGTTGCGCGCGTTCTGGACAGGCGAAGGCCGGACCCAGGAAGTATTCGAGCAGGCCGTGAACGAGGAGATGCGCGGCGGGTTCAGCGTGCGCGTGACCTATGTCCGCGAGAACCGAGCGTTTCTGGAGAACCGCGTGATTGACGTGCCGTGGTCGAACAAGAAGCTCACGGTCAAATGGGAGCATTTCACCTCCAAGCTCGAACCCGGCAAGAAGGAGACGTGGACGGCAGTCATCACCGGGCCCGACGCCAAGAAGGCCGTGGCCGAGACGGTGGCGACGCTCTATGACGCCTCGCTCGACCAATACAAGCCGCACCATTGGATGCAGGCGTTCAACGTGTTCCGGCGCGAGTACAGCCGCGTCTATCCGCAGTTCGAGAACAGCGGCGTCGGGTTCAACCACATCGCCGGTAACTGGCCAAGCGATTACCGGCACGCGGACCTGACTTACCGGCATTACCCGCACGACATCAGTGTCAACCTCTGGCAGTACGGTTACTTCGGCGGGGGCGGCGGCGGTCGTAACAAAGGCATGATGATGATGCGACGCGGCGCGGTGGCCGGTGAGGACATGTCGGAAGGCAATGGGGTGATGGCCGATGGTGCCCCGATGGCGTTGGCGGCGTCTGCGCCGGCACCTTCAGGTGCGCCGATGGAGAAGTCCGAGGCGAAGGCGTCGGGTCGTTTCGAAGACCGCAAGCGTGCGGAGGGGAGGGACAAGAGTGGCGGTCAGGAACCGGAGCCCGGTCCCGATCTCAGCAAAGTTACGGCCCGCAAGAACCTCAATGAGACGGCGTTCTTCTTCCCGCACATTGTCAGCGACGCGGACGGCGTGGTGAAGATGGAGTTCACGATGCCGGAAGCGTTGACGGAGTGGAAGTTCATGGGCTTCGTCCACGACCGCGACCTGCGGAGCGGCTACCTCCAGGACAAGACCGTCACGGCCAAGGACCTGATGGTCGAGCCGAACCCGCCCCGGTTCGTGCGCGAGGGCGACATCATCGAGTTCACGGTGAAAGTCAGCAACCAGTCCGCCGCCCGCCAGACCGGCAAGGTGCGGTTGACGTTTGCGGATGCCCGGACGCTGAAGGACGTGACTCAGGACTTGGGACTCAGGACTCCGGACCTAGCTTTCGACATCCCGGCGAAAGAATCGAAGTCGTTCTCGTGGCGGTTGAGCGTGCCGGACGGGATGGATTTCCTCACGTACAAAGCCGTCGGCGCGACCGACCGGCTGAGCGATGGCGAGGAAGGTTACCTGCCGGTGTTGTCGCGGCGGATTCTGGTGATCGAGTCGTTGCCGCTGCCGATCCGCGGGGCGCAGACCA
>JBFZFE010000252.1:0-5235 GCA_041306525.1 Verrucomicrobiota bacterium
AGGTGACCAGTCCGACGTTCACCTTGATCCATGAATACCGGGGCGGTCGCCTGCCGCTCTACCACATTGATCTTTACCGGCTCGATTCGGTGGCGCAGGCGGTGAGCATTGGCATCGAGGATTACCTCGCGCCCCACGGCATCACGGTCATCGAATGGGCAGAGAAGATCACGGCTTTGCTCCCGTCCACCACTCAACACATCCGGCTCGAAGTCGTCTGCAACGACACGCGTCGCATTCAGTTCCCATGATCACACTCGCACTTGATACCTCCACCGACCGCGGCGCGGTGGCGTTGCTACAGGATGGCGCGCCTTTGCGTGAAGTGTGTTTTGATCGGCACCTTGACGAGGGATTGTTCCCGGCCCTTCAGCAATTGGGGATGCAAAGCTTTGACGAAATCGCAGTCGGCCTTGGACCCGGATCCTTTACCGGCGTCCGTGCCGGGATTGCCGCCGCCAAAGGCCTGGCGTTCCCGCGCCAGTTGCCGGTCCGTGGTGTCAGCAGTTTCGACGCGCTGGCGCTGGCAGCGGTGTCGCAGATGCCCGCGGATTGCGAACTCATCTGCGTGCTGGCCGACGCGCGCCGCGGCGAGGTCTGTTACCGGTTCTACAATCGGGCCGGTATCCCGCAGGGCACTCATCAACTCGGGGGCTTGGAAAACATCGCCGACGCTGTTCACGACCCCATCTGGTTCATCGGCGCGGAGATTGGCCGGTATGCTGAGTCGATAGGAAACGTGTTTGGCGGTTTCGGTGTCGTCTCCCCTGCTCCACATTTCCCGAGCGCGACGGCCGTCGGTCGGTTGGCGAAGGAGTTGGTTCTCGAACCGATCTATCTTCGTCAACCGCAATACCGCACAACGCACTGAGGTACTCGACACCATGTCGGTTTTTCACTAGCTTGGCATCCTGTGATCCGGTTGTTGCCATTTTTCTTTTGCTGTCTGTCCGCACCGCTGCTGTTTGCGCAGTGGCCGGCAACAAACCAGCCTGCAGCGGCCGTTCCACCGGCCATCACACCGGCTCCACCCATCGTGCCGCGGCCCTTTGATCCCCGCGCACCAGCGCCAGCAACGAACCTGCCTTCACCGCGAACGGTGGCGCCGGCCGCGCCTGTCACTCCCCAAGACCTGGCGGGCCGGGGATTTCGACGCGATCCAGCGGCGGGACTGTTGACACAGAATTTAGTTACCCCCCCTGCCATCTCGCTGCCCACGTCCCCCGTGACCAACAGCCCACCAGCCAAGCGCGCCTGGCGGGTTGGCTCGGCGGCGAACGCACATTTCCGCACGCTACAACAGGCCGCCGAAGTGGCACAACCCGGCGACACCGTGGTGGCGCAAGCTGGTGAGCATGGCGGGTTCAAGACCGTGCGCAGCGGACGGAAAGCTGAGCCGATCACCTTCCGTGGCGAACCAGGCGCCGTGATTAACATCAGCGGCAACACGCCCGCCGATCATGTGTTGGTGCGCGGGACCGATTGGATCGTGATCACCGGGTTCACTGTCCGCGATGCGCCGCGCGCCGGGATCAGCGTCATCGATGCCAGCGACGTGGTGGTGAGCCATAATGTCGTCGGTCCCAACGGCGTCTGGGCGATCTTCACCGGATTCGCGCCGCGCGTGCAGATTCTGCACAACAAGGCGTTCGGCTCGCGGCGCGAACACGGCATCTACGTCTCCAACAGCCGCGGTCCCGATGACAATCCCGTGGTTCGCGGCAACGAGTGTTATGCCAATGCCGCCTCGGGGATTCAGTTCAACGGTGACTGCCAAGCCGGCGGCGACGGCGTGATCCAAGGGGCTTTGATCGAGAACAACATCCTGCACGACAACGAGTCCAAGGCTTTCAGTCTGATCTCAATCGAGGACTCCGTCATCCAGAACAACCTCATTTACAACAATGGCCGCACCTCGGGCGCTGCCGGCATTCATCTTACCGATGAACTCGGTTGCGGGAAACCGAGCCGCCGGAACGTGGTCGCCAACAACACGATTGTGGAACCGCGGATTGCCGGCATTCGCCTCACGGACCGCGCAGGCGAAAACGTCATTTTCAATAATCTGCTGGTCGGCCGCGCCATTGTGGATGAAGCCGGTGGCAACCAGGTCGATGCGCGCTCGAATGTGCTGATCGACTCGCCCGCCAAGGTCTTCGCCAATCCGGAACTGGGTGATTACCGGCTCAAACCCATGTTCACGCCCAGCAGCGGCACATCGACCTTTGGCGGGCGGATGGCCCCGACCAATGACATCTCGGGGGCTGCGCGCGCCGGCTTTGCGCCTGCGGTTGGCGCTTGCGATGTGCATTGTCTCCCGTTGCCACTGCCCGGGATGTTTGATCCGAGGAGCGAGGCGCTTTGGAACGCCATTCCTCTTTCCCCGCCATGACGCCCCAATCTTATTATCGCTGTTGGGTGGAGGTTGATCTCGGCGCATTGCGCCACAACGTGACGATGTTGCGCGAGCGCATCGGGCCCGACACGAAATTGATGGCAGTGGTCAAAGCCGATGCCTATGGCCATGGGTTGGCGCAGGTGGCCAGCACGTTGATGCAGTGCGGTGTGGATGCGTTTGCGGTGGCCACTCTGGGGGAGGCCCTGCTGTTGCGCCAGATCGGCGGCCGCGGCTGGCCAATTCTGTTGCTGGGGGCGGCCCTGCCATTTGAACTGCCGAAGATCGTCGAGCAAGGCATCACCCCGACCATTTCAACTTTCGAGGAAGCCGCGCACGTCAATCAGGAAGGCCAACGACAAGGCAAACGCGTGGCCGTGCAAGTCGAAGTCGACACCGGCATGGGACGCGTCGGGCTCTGGCACGAGGACGCAGTGGCCGAGTTAAGCCGTCTGTCATCACTCGACCACATCAAGGTCGAAGGCTTGTATACGCATTTCCCCTCAGCCGACCAGAATGTCGAAGTAACGCGCGAAGAGCTGGCGGCGTTTCTCAAGACAGCCGACGCCTTGAAAAAGGCCGGGATGCAGTTGCCGTTATTGCATGCCGCCAACAGCCCCGGGTTGCTCAACGTGCCGGAGGCAACGCTCGGGATGGTCCGGGCAGGACTGCTGTTGTACGGCCTGGTGCCGGTGGGCTGCGTGGCACCGGGCTACCGGCCCCTGCTCTCGTTCAAAGCGCGGGTGGCATTCGTCAAAACCGCCGAACGGGGACGCACCATCAGCTATGGCCAGACTTTCGTGGCGCAACGACGCATGCAGATCGCGACGGTGGCCGCCGGTTACGGCGACGGGTTCGGTCGCCATCTCTCGAACCGTGCCGAAGTGCTGGTGGGCGGACAAAGATGCCGGGTGATTGGACGCGTCACGATGGACCAGATCATGGTGGACGTCACTGAGTTGTCGCAGGTGCACACCGGGGATGAAGTGGTGTTCATCGGTCGGCAAGGCAATGACGAGATCACCGCGGCTGAAGTTGCCGGCTGGGCCGACACGATTGCCTGGGAGATTCTTTGCGGCATCAACCGTCCACCACGCGTCCCGCGCGTCTACCACGGCGTTTCTGCCGCTTGATTTGCCTTTGTCCGCCGCTGGCCTATCTTTTCAATGAAGGAGGTCGTCATGGCCAAGACAACCACAGCCGCCCCCGCAAAAGTCCGCTCCTCAACGCGCATGAAATGCGCCTGCACCAGTTGCCAATGCACCGTGGACATGGATAAGGCTACACGGCGGGACAACTTGGTGTTTTGCAGTCGAGCGTGCGCAGAAAAGGCCTGCAGCCACGAATCCTGCTGTTGCGAGCACGATGAATGTGCCGCGTAGCCGGTAAGCCTACTCGATGCCGTGGCGCTGCTTGGCGGCGCGCACTGTATTGTGCATCAACATCGCAATCGTCATCGGGCCCACACCACCGGGCACGGGCGTAATGAGCGACGCTTTTTCCCGCACAGCGTCGAAGTCCACATCACCAACCAGCCGGTAACCTTTCGGCGCGGACTTGTCCTCGATGCGGTTGATGCCGACGTCAATTACCACCGCCCCTTCGCGGACCATGTCAGCCTTGACGAAACGCGCCACTCCGATGGCGGCTATGAGAATGTCGGCCTGTCGGCAGATACTGGCCAAGTCGCGGCTTCGTGAGTGAGCGACCGTTACCGTGGCATTCGCCCCTTTGGCCTTGGCCGAGAGAAGCAACGAGACCGGCCGTCCAACAATAGTACTGCGGCCGAGAACCACGACGTTGGCTCCCTCCACATTGACGCCACTGCGGATGAGCAACTGCTGAACTCCCGCGGGTGTGCAGGGCGCGAACCCGGTCGGATCGCCGAGCGCCAGTTTGCCCACGTTGAGCGGATGGAAGCCATCGACGTCCTTGGTCGGGTCGATGGTCGCAAACACTTTCTCCTCGGAAATCTGCTTGGGCAGCGGCGATTGAACGAGGATCCCGTGAATGGCGCCTTTGAAGTTCAGGTCATCAATCTTCGCGAGCAACTCGCCTTGGCCGGTGCTGGCCGGCAGGATGATGCGTTCTGAATGCATCCCCAGCCGCGCGCACATCTTGTCCTTTGACGCGACATAGGCGGCGCTGGCGGGATCATCACCCACCAAGACAACTGCGAGCCCGGGCGTGAGATTGTGCTGGGTCTTGAGCCGCGCGATCTCGGCGGCAGTCTCCGCGTTGATCTGCTCAGCGATCAGTTTGCCGTCAATCAACGAGGCAGCCATGGAGGTCACCACACCTGCTCAAGACGTTCGACGACGATGACAGGATAGCGTTCGCCTTTGCGCCAGCGTTCGTTGCCGAGAACACGCACGTGCTTGCCTTGGAAACGTTCGAGACCGGAATCTTTGACATCCAGGAAGGCGATCCGGTATTGGCGGCGCTCAACGTCCTGCGTCAGCAACTCGTAAGCCGTGGGCGTTTTCTCTGCGCCATCCACCTTGCGGAAAATGCCGTCCTTGACGACGTATTGAACCTGCACTTCGACTTCCACCTCAACGGTGCGCGTCTCGATGATGGGCGGCGGCGGCAAGGCGGCCGGCGGCGGCACCACCTCGCTGGTGATGACCGGTGGCGCCACGGGAACGGGCGCGACGGCTTCGAGCAGATCAGCGGCGACCCAACCGAAGCATTGTGCGGTCGGCTTGATGCGGGTCCACTCGCCTTCGACTTTGACGACTTCCACCTGCTGGCCTTTATCGAGCTTGCCAATGTCCTTGAAGTTCATCCCCGGACCGGAGCGCACGTTCACGGCATCGGTGGTCGCCGCGCCATCCTTC
>JBFZFE010000253.1:0-7406 GCA_041306525.1 Verrucomicrobiota bacterium
ACCGGCGAAGACGGCGGCAAGTTCAAGGCGCCGGTGACCGCGGCGGTGCGGCTGCCGGAGAATCCCGCCGCGGCGGCGTGCGGCGATTACGACACCGACGGCTGGCTCGACCTGGTGGTCGGCGGCAACGGCGCGCTGGCGTTGCTGGCCCGCGACCAGAAACAGCAGTGGCAAAACCAGTCGTACGTGACCGGCGAACTGGCCTATCACGGCGGCGCGAACCAGCCGAAGGTCAGCGGGGTCGCGTCCGCCGACATCAACAGCGACGGCCGGCAGGGTGTGGCGATGTTGTATGCCGACCGCAAACCGTTGCTGTTTTTCAACCGCGGGTTCGCTTGTTTTGGCTGGGCCCGCGAACTCGACCCGGCCGGTTTCGTCGGCGAGGCGGCGGCCATGGCCCCGGCCGATGCCGGGACGCCGAAGGAACCGTTGCAGGGCTGGCGCGCGCTGGAGGCCGGGCAGGCCGCCGGCGCGGTGCTGGACCTCAACGGCGACAACGCGCCCGACCTGTTGGCTGTCACGGCGGGCACGCCCGAGGCGTGGGTGTTGTACGGCGAGAACCAAGCCAGCGCGCAGCTCTGGTTGCTCCGCGTCAGCGCCACCGCGCCGGTCACGGTAACCGTGCGCGCCGACAACCGGGTGGCGGGCATGTATGTCGTGCGGCCCGGGATTCCGGCCACCATCGGGCGGGCGCAGGCCGGGCCGGTCACGCTGGAATGGATGGACGCCACCGGCAAGCCTGCATCGCGGAAGGTGATTGTGGTCAATCCCCTCACGCGCGTGACATTGCCGTGATCGGGACAACAACCCCACGGCGGCAGCCGCCGCAAGGAGAAGCCGATGAGCGCATCCACGAACACAGCGCGGACCGGCGAACCGAACACCACGGCGAGTTTCAATACGAAGTCATTGCCCACGGCAAATCTTAACGGCATTGGCCTTACCCCCCCCCGCGCTGCCGCGTCGATCCGCGCCCCCTCCCAAACCAATTTCGATCAGTCGGACACGGCAGAATCATTGTGCGGCCCGGGTGTTGGTTGAAAGCATGCCAACGAATCGGAGCGCCTTGATGCTCGGCAGCGTGTTGTTCGCGGCCCTGTGGGTGAGCGGCGTGCGCGCGGGTGACGTCGCGGCGTGTCGCGGCCCGCAGAACAATGGCATCTACGAGGAGACCGGCCTGCTCAAGGCCTGGCCGGCGGAGGGGCCGAAGTTCCTCTGGAAACAGATGCTCGGCGAAGGCTACGGCGGGCCGTCGGTCGTGGACGGCATCGTCTGGATCTTCAGCGACGCCAACGGCCACCTCTACGGCTTCACGCTCGACGGCGAGTTGAAACACAAATACCCGGTCGGCGGCACGTCGTGGAAACGGTTCACGGGACCGCGCTGCACCCCGGTGATCCGCAACGGCTATCTGCTTTGCGACATCGCCGGCAACGCCATTTGCCTCAAGCTCAATGCCGACGGCACCGGCTACACACCGCTCTGGGCGCGACCCCACGGCGGATTCAGCCACGCGGTCATCCTCGGCAACCGCGCCGGGGACTTGTTTCTGCGCGGCTACAGCCAGGGCAACACCGACCTGATCGTGACGCTCGACGTGCGCGACAACACGTTGTTCAGCGGGGCGGCCGTGGACCGCCGGGTCCAGCACGTCGTCACGGCGAAGGAGCTGAAGATTGGTGCCGATGGACTGAACGCGACCTTGCTTGGTCGCGACCAACGTGGTGACCATCAACGCCCAATACAGCCGCGGCGTGCTGACCGGCACCTACACCGGCGGGGACGGCACACGCTTGGCCGGACGCGTGACCGCCCGATGAGTTGCGTTCTGGCCGGTCTGCCGCGTCGAAGTGGCCAGTGCATGCTGGACCGGCGCCGTGTTGCGCGGAAACTGCAAGCGGCTGCGCGCTCTGTCCATTGCCAAAACTGGGTGGCCGGTGTTCAATGGCGGTCCGAACTTGGAGCCACCGGAAGGATGAACCTCAACCAGCTTGATACGCGCATCGCCATCCGCGAGGCCGGCACCACCGCGCGCGGGGCCACCCGGCCGTGGGGGTTCGGCAACAGCGCCCCCGGAGCCTGTCTGCCGCACGGCGCGGCCCATCCCGGCCCGAACACCGACCGGGGTCGCTCCAACGGCTACGACCCGACCCGGCCCATCCGCGGGTTCGCCCAGATCCACGTCAGCGGCACCGGCGGTCCCGGCCAGTACGGCAATTTCCTGCTCGCGCCGCAGCTTGGCCTGGCCATCGACGCGGAGGCGCAGGTGCAGGCCGGTGCCTGGGGCCGACGCGGATTGCCGGGAGTTGCCGCATGAGCGATGACCTCCTCGCGAGGGGCTGCTGGGGACGAGGGTTGCTGGGAGCGCTGCTGTTGTTGGGGCTGGCCGGTTGTTCGCGTTCCGAACAGACGACGGCGACGCCGACGGTCGTGTTGCCGGTGGCGACGGCGCCGACGGTCGAGCGGTTGGCCGCGCTGGAGCGACTGGCCCAGCATACCGAGCACGGGCCGGCGGCGGTGGCGTTCTTGCGGGAATGTCTCGGGGCGCCGGAGCCGGACGTGCGGTCGGCAGCGGGGTCGGTGCTGGCGGCCAGCAGCGACAGCGAACTGGTGCGGGAGTCGATGAGGCTGTGCGGGGACAGCAATGCGACGGTGCGGCTGAGCGCGTTGCGGGCGGGGGTGCGTCACGCCGGGCGGCGGGTGACCTCGCGGGTCGAGAACGCGCAGCGGGACCCGGATCCGGCGCTGCGGCGGGAGGCGTTGCGGACGCTGGCGGGGTGGGCCGATCCCGAGGACCCGGAGCTGCCCTGGCAGTGGCTGGCGGCGTTGCAGGACCCGTCGCCACTGGTGGCGGACGCGGCGGCGGAGTTGCTCTCGGCGCGCGGACGGGCGCTGGTGCCCCTGGTGCAGCAGGCGGTGGTGACGGCGGACCACGCCTTGCGACTGCGGCTGGTGGGGATGGTCGCGGGACTGCGGGACGCGGAGTTGGCGCCGACCTTGTTGTGGATTCTGCGCAGCAGCGACTGGTCGGAGTCGGCGGACTACGACGCGGCGTTGCGCGCGGCGGTGGTCGCGGGCGTGGTGGGGCTCGGCAAGGAGGCGGTCGAGCCGGTGCGCTTGGCGCTGGCGCGGACCAAGCCGTCGGCGGCGCTGGCGGCGGTGGTGGCGGAGATTTTTGCACAGCTGGGCGTGGCGGAACCGGCGGCGGTGGTCGCGCAGATGACACGGCCGGCATTGGTGCCGGGCGATCACAATCTGGAGTTGCGGTTGATTGGGGCGGTGGCGGGGAAGGATTTGCGGGTGGATTTTGCCTGCCGGCAGGGGCAGTGGCCGGCAACCGGTTGGGGGTACGCGCCGAACTTCAGCAAAGGCGACCACGAAGCGACACTGCGCCGGGTCGGGGTGATACCGGGAGGAGTGGAAGTCGAGATGGACGTGAAGGTGGCGGACGATCCGTGGGTGCGGGGCGGCCCGGCGGAGTTGGTGATGACGCTGACCGGCAGCGGCGCGCAGTGGTCGGGGACATGGCGCGGTCATTTTCGCGGCGTGGCCGGCACGGGGGCGGTGACGGTGGCGCTGGGCCCGGCGTTGCCGGTGACGGAGGCGGTGCGGCCGTTGCGGTTGCAGGAGCATCCGCGGCTCGGACGCCGGGCCGGGAACGGAAACTGGTCGCCACCGCGGCAGTGGTCGCCGAACGTGGGCGCCGACCAGGCGATGGAGCAGGTGTTGCAGCCGCAGACGCCGGCGTTGATGGTCGAGTGGGCGCGAACGGTCGCGGCGATGGCGCAGGGCTATGATGCGAACTACTGGCAGGCGAGCCCGGCGATGCGGCGCGCGGGGGCGGACGCAGTGCTCGGGGTCGGGCGCGGCCTGCTGTTCGCGCCGCCCGCGCAATCGACGCCGTGGCATAACTGGCAGGGCCGCTGGCGGGCGGGCGCGGGCGTGGCGTTGCTGGCGGCGCTGGGCGACCCGTGCTCGTATCCGTTGCGGCCGCCGGCCCGTGAGGATGTGATCGAGCTGGCGCCGCCCGCGGGATTCGTGCCGCCGGCCAATGTGCCGGCCAACGCGCTGAACGCCAGCCACCAGCAAGGCGGGAGTCAGTTGGGACAGCACTGGTACCGGACGGATGAACCGCCGGCGCCGTTGCCGGTCAAGCTGCTGGAAGTCGGCGACCTCGATCTGGCGACGGTGGTCGGCACGAACCGGCAGGGCGTGCTGCCGTTGGCGGCGACGTTGACCAACGGGTTCGCGCAGATTGTGCGGGTGCGGTTGGCGCCCGGCACGCGGCTGTGGATTGCCGAGCGCGAGTTGCGCGAGGGCGACGCGGTGGCGTTGCCGGTGGGGTTGTATCCCGTGAAAGCGGCGGTGAACCTCGCGGCGGTGATGGGCGGGAACGCCGTGGAGTGGCGCGTGCCGCGGCTGATTGAGATCACCGGCCCGCGCGCGCAATGGGGACAATGGCGCGCGGGGTTCGCCTTCTGGCAGTTCAACGGCGGCGCGTCGCCGGACGCCGAGCGCTGGCTGCATCTGGCCGAGATCAACTGCGCCCGCTACATCCGCTGGGCCATCGGCGACGGCGGGTTCAACGCGGAGAAGGAAACCTACACGACCTGCACGATGGACGAGATGGCGCCGTTCCTGTACGCGCTGCGGGCGTGTCTTGGTCGGAACCTGGTGGCGGGCAGCCATGCGGACTGGATTCCGTTGCGGGCCAAAGCGGGCCGTTTCGGCGACGAGGGCGGCGCGAAGTTCTATGAGGGCGGGGGGCTTGTGGGCTTGATGAGCCAGCCGCTGCGGCAGGGACTGCAGGCGCGCACGCCGGCGGAGTTTCCCGGCCACGGCATTCGCGACCGGCAGAAAACAGGTTACGTGTTCCGCAACGGCTGGCACGGCGACGCGCAGGACATTTTCCTGACCGTCGAGGGCAAAGGCCAGCACCTGCGCAGCGCGCACACGGCGTTCGATACCGGCACGTTCCGGTTGTTCGGCCTCGGCGCGGCGTGGGCCGTGTACGCCGGTTACGGGCGCGATGCCCCGCGCGAGGTCCACAACGTCGTCCACCTGCCCGACGATCCAATCAACGGATTGTTGCCGGCCCGCGAGATTCATTACGATATCCGCCCCGACGGCTCCGGCAGTGTCAGCCTGGATCTCGACGACGTGTATCTCGCCTTGAACCCCGCCCACACGGGCGCCGCCGTGGACTACGAGGGACGCGTCAACCCGCAGGCCGTTCGCGATCTCGGCATTCGCGCGGTGCGGGCGTGTGGCGCCGATTTCAGCGGCAAATCGGGCGCGCCCGGCGTCGTCGTGATCGCCGACCGCATCCGTGGCGGCCAGCGCCGCGTCTGGGCGATGCACCTGCCGGCCAACACCCGCGCCGAGCTGCACGGCCACAGGTTCACGTTGCGCAGCAAGAAAACGGATGCTTTCGTGGCCGGCACCTTCCTCGTGCCCGATGACGTGCAGTTGCGCGCCCAGAACGGGCAGCTGCTTGCCGCCGGCCAAAGTGATTTCCTCGTCGTCATGACATTGCAGCGCGGCCCCGCCCCGGCGGTCACCCGCGCCGGCGACCTCATTCGCATCGGCGCGCAGACCGCGCGTTTCGACGGCACCAAAGTCAGCTTCGGGGAACAGGCCCAATGAACCGATTTCCACAAGCCGATGTCGTTTCGAGTCGCGCGATTGGCCGCGGGGAGTCGGGCGGCGGCGAACTGAGCGCTGGCATCGGTCGCCGGGAGAAACAGCATGAGCAAATACAATGTCCGAGTGCTGGGCGGGGTCGGCGATGGCAGCCGCAATGATGGGCCGGTCCTGGCCGAGGCGGCATGACGCTGCGCGGCCGATGGCGGCGGCACGATCCTGGTGCCGACGGGCACCTGGTTGACCGGCAGCCTGCGGCTGCCGAGCCGGACCACGTTGCGGCTGGAATCGGGCGCGACAATCCTGGGTTCGCGCGACCCGGCCCGCTACCCCATTCGGCGCCAGATGTGGGAAGGCCGCATGGTCCAGGGCCCCGACGCGTTGGTGTGGGCCGCCGACGCCGAGGATGTGTCCATCACGGGCGCGGAGACGACGTACCGGCTCCGTCCCGGCTACTACCCGTGGCTGGCGGTGGTGACGATTCAACGGGAGAAACTGCCGCCGATTCGTGATTTCGCGTTGCCGTTCAGCTTGGTACAAGTCAGCGACTGGGAGCGCGCGGTGGCCGCTTGGCGTGAACAGATCACGCCGTTCCGGGCCGACCTCGTGAAGATCACCACCGAGGATCCCGATACGCAGGAAGCCGGCCAAGCCCGCGCCATCCTGCAACAACTGGACACGCCCGACGCCACCGCGCCGTCCACCCCGCCGGGCAACACACGCTGAGGTGGCGGCCGGTTGCGTGAGAAGTGCAAGGCGGTGCGCCGTCTGTCCATTGCCATTTCGCCGGGGCCGGTGTTGAATCATGGCGATGAACGCGGCCAGCACAACTTCGACAGCAATCGCCGCGGGGTGGCCGGGCCGGCCGTCGGGCAAGAAATCTGGAGGTCGGATCGTGAGCAAATCCCTGTTGGTGGCAATCCTGTGCGGCAGCGGCGTCGCCGCGGCG
The DNA here is from genome assembly GCA_041306525.1 of Verrucomicrobiota bacterium. Lineage (GTDB taxonomy): Bacteria > Verrucomicrobiota > Verrucomicrobiia > Palsa-1439 > Palsa-1439 > JBFZFE01. Next base: position 6,593 of record JBFZFE010000253.1, read on the forward strand.
GCGGATCATCCGTTCATGCACTGGACGGCACGCGAAGCGGCGGCCATCCGCCAGCAGGTGGCGACGGCGGACTGGGCCAAGACGGCGGCGGCGGAGTCCAACAACCTGGTCCGCTACGGCATCCTCGGCGACAATGCGGCGGGCGCGGCGGAGAAAAAGGAACTGCTCGCCGCCCTGGCCAAGGGCGAAGTCGCCACGATCCCGAATGCGTACCGGTACGATGTGCTGCAGGACCTGCTCACGGTCGAGGAACGCGCCGCGGTCAAGGCGGCGTTCGTCAAGGCGGTCGAGGCGCAACTGGACGGGGTGGCGCGCGCGACCCACTGGCGGCGGGCCAACTGGTTGCCCAACCTCGAATACGTCCGCTACACGCGGCTGGCGGTCGTGGCGGCGGCCACGGGCGACCGCGAGTTCATCCGCCGTGTGTTTGACGCGCCGCAAGGGTTGAAGTGGTACTTCGACGAGTATCTGTCCGATACCGGCTTCTACAACGAGGAGTTCGGCAAGGGCAACTGGATGTATGAGCCGCTCGCGCAATGGTGCTGGGCCATGGAACGGCTCGGTCTGGACGAACTCGGCTGGGGTTACCGGGGCCGGCAGGGCGCGACGTTCCGCGGCTGCATCGAGAGCATGATCCAAGTCGGTTACCCGCGCGTGGACCTCGACCGTCCGTGTTACCATTATGGCCGGGTCAGCATGGGCGACGCGCGCGGCGGCGGCAGCGGACTTTCGGGCGGCCCCGTCGCCATCTTCCAGCACCGGCTCGTCGGCGCGGACCTTGACGCGGAGGAACGCACCCAGAAAGGCCTCAGCG
>JBFZFE010000254.1:0-8688 GCA_041306525.1 Verrucomicrobiota bacterium
CGACCGGCTGATCGTGGCCGAGAGTGGAATTCACACGCGAGCAGACGTCGAGCGCGTAGCCCGGGCCGGTGCCAAGGCGATTCTGGTGGGCGAATCACTGATGCGCAGCGGCAACATCGCCGGCAAGGTCGGGGAGTTGCTCGGATGAAGGTCAAGATCTGCGGCATCACCCATCGCGAGGATGCCTTGCTGGCGGCGGAGTTGGGCGCGGATGCGTTGGGATTCATCTTCTATCCGGCAAGCAAACGGGCGGTGACGCGTGAAGTGGCGGCGCAGATTTGCCGGGAACTGCCGCCGTTTGTGGCGCGGGTGGGCGTGTTCGTGAATGCCGGTGCGGACGAGATCCGAAAGGCAGTCAGCGCGTGTCGGTTGACGGCGGTGCAATTTCATGGCGAGGAGACACCGGCGTTTTGTCGGCAGTTTACCGATGTGGCGGCAATCAAGGTATTGCGGGTGCGCGACGCGAGCGGGCTGGCGGGGGCGGCGGAGTACGAAGTTGACGCCCTGTTGCTCGACACCTACACTGACGCCTTGCCGGGTGGCACGGGCCAGACGTTTGATTGGTCGCTCGCGGTGCAGGCGAAGCAGTTCGGGCGGCCAGTGATCCTGTCGGGCGGGTTGACTCCCGAGAACGTGCGCGAGGCGATCGCGACCGTGCAGCCCTACGCGGTGGACGTCGCCAGTGGCGTCGAAAGCCGTCCCGGTCGCAAAGACGCAGACAAACTACGGAGATTTATCACAGCGTGCCGAAATCCAAGCAAATGACAGTCGTTCCCGATGCGCAGGGGCATTTTGGTCCGTATGGCGGGATGTATGTGCCCGAAACGTTAATGGCGCCGTTGCAGGAGTTGACGCGCGAGTACGCGAAGGCGCGGCGCGACAAACGGTTCCAGGCGGAACTTGATTATTATCTGCGCGAGTTCTGCGGCCGCCCCACCCCACTCTATTTCGCGGAGCGGATGACGCGCGAGTTGGGCGGGCCGAAGATTTTCCTCAAACGCGAAGACCTGCTCCATACCGGCGCGCACAAGATCAACAACTCCGTCGGCCAGATTCTGTTGGCCAAACGGATGGGCAAGAAGCGCATCATCGCCGAGACGGGTGCCGGCCAGCACGGTGTCGCGACGGCGACCGTGGCGGCGATGTTCGGCATGGAATGCGTGGTGTACATGGGCGCAGTGGACATGGCCCGGCAATCGCTCAACGTTTACCGGATGCGTTTGCTCGGCGCCGATGTACGGGCGGTCACCAGCGGGCAGCAGACATTGAAGGAAGCGATCAACGAGGCGATGCGGGATTGGGTGACCAACATCCGCAGCACGCATTACATCCTCGGCAGCGTGCTTGGTGCGCATCCCTACCCGATGATTGTCCGCGATTTCCAGAGCGTCATCGGCCGGGAAGCCCGGGCGCAGATTTTGAAGCAGACGAAACGGTTGCCCAGCGCGTTGATCGCGTGCGTCGGTGGCGGCAGCAACTCGATCGGGTTGTTCCACGCGTTCATCGGCGACCGCAACGTCCGCATGATCGGCGTCGAAGGCGGCGGCCGCGGCCTCAAGCCCGGCGACCATGCCGCCCGGTTCCAGCGAGGCGGTTCACTGGGCGTGTTGCAGGGCACCCGGACTTATGTGCTGCAGGATGACGACGGCCAGATCATGCTGACCCACTCCGTGTCGGCGGGCTTGGATTACGCCGCGGTCGGGCCCGAACACAGCTATTTGCGCGACCTGAAACGGATCGAATACTCGTACGCCACGGATCCCGAGGCGTTGGATGCGTTTCAGTTCTGCTCCCGAGTCGAGGGGATCATCCCGGCTTTGGAGAGCGCCCACGCGATTGCGTACGTGCAGAAGAACGCGAAGAAATTGCGCGGCAACATCATCGTCAACCTCAGCGGACGCGGCGACAAGGACGTCATGCAGGTGGCCGAAATCCTGAACCTGGAGAAGAAACACTGATATGCGCAGCATGACCGGCTACGGACGCGGCGAACACGTCGCGGGCGGCTTCAAGTTCACCGTCGAACTCAACTCGGTAAACCGCAAACAGAGCGACATCTCGATCAAACTGCCCGGTGAACTGGAGGAACTCGAGCCGCGCATCCGCGACGAGATCAACACCAGCGTTGCCCGCGGACGGATCAACGTCGTTGTCGCGTACCATCGCGGCGCGGAGAAGCCCTCGGAGCAAGTGCAGCTCGATTTGCCGCTCGCCAAGGCCTACCTGCGCGCGATTCAGAAGCTCCAAAAGGAAACAAACCTGAATGGTTCGCTGACGCTCGATACGCTCCTGCGTGCCCCCGGCGTGCTGAAGATTGCCGAGTCGGCGCTGGACACCGAAGCCGTCTGGCCCGGCGTGGAGTCGGCGTTGCGCAAGGCGCTCGGGCACTTGATCAAGATGCGCGAGAAGGAAGGCAAACACCTCACCACCGACCTCGCCCAGCGCATCCGTTTGCTGGCGCAAGGCATGGCCAGCATCCAGCAACTCGCCCCCGAGACCATCAAACGTTACCGGGAACAACTCCATACGCGCATCAAGGAAGCGGGCTTGGAAATCACGCTCGACGATGAAAGGCTCCTGAAAGAAGTCGTCTTCTTCGCTGACCGCTCCGACATCTCCGAGGAACTCACGCGGCTCGACAGTCATTTGCGGCAGTTCCAGGACGGGTTGAAGTCCGCCGAGCCGGTCGGTCGCACGCTGGATTTCCTGGCGCAGGAAATGAACCGCGAGATCAACACCATCGGCTCCAAGGCCAACGCGGCCGAGATTTCGCAGACCGTGGTGAAGATGAAAGCCGAGTTGGAAAAGATCCGCGAACAGGTGCAAAACATCGAATGAACAGCAACGGCGACAGCGATGGCCCGCCTCACAACCGTGGCTTTCCATTGCTTTCGCTGCGGGGTATGCTGACCACGTGAAGACGATTTCGCCAACGCTTCTGGAGGAAGCCGTGGACCGCTTGGTCAGGGAGTTTCATCCCGAGCAGATCATCTTGTTCGGCTCCCATGCTTGGGGCAACCCCACCGACGACAGCGATGTGGATCTCTTCGTAGTGGTGTCGGAGAGTGACGAGTCCCCCTACCGGCGGGCAGTTCGTGCCCACCGGTGTCTGGAGGGTTTGGGACTGCGCAAGGATGTTCTGGTTCGCACGCGAGCCGAGGCGGACCGATACCGCGAAGTCGTTGCCTCGCTGGAGCACAAAGTTTTTACCCAAGGTCGAATCCTGCATGGCTGAGGCGAAACAGGAATTAGTTCGTCAATGGCTGCTCAAAGCCGTGCACGATCTCGGCACAGCTCGGAAAGCTGTCACCGAGCCAGACCCCTACTTCGACACCGCCGTCTTCCATCTGCAACAAGCAGCAGAAAAGGCTGTGAAGGGCTTCTTGGTCTTTCACAACTGCCCTTTTGACCGGACCCATGACATGGAAGAACTGCTCACACTGGCAGGCGGGATTGATCTCCGCTTCAAATCGTGGCTGGAATCTGGCCATCGACTGACGCCTTACGCTGTCGAGTTCCGCTACCCCGTGCTGCACGAGTTAACCCGCGCGGAGTACGACGAAGCACTGCAAACAGCCAAGGAGCTCTTTGATTTCGTCTTGTCTACATTACCGCCAGACGTCAACCCAGATAACGGAACAAAGCACCCATGAGACCCGGCCTGCTCATCATCGTTTCCTCCCCTTCGGGTGGCGGCAAGACCACCCTTTGCCACCGGCTGCTGGCGTGGGACCCGAACATTCGCCGCGTCATCACCTGCACAACGCGGGCCCCGCGTCCGGGTGAGCAAGACGGCCACGATTATTTTTTCCTGACGCGCGCGGAGTTTGAGCGCCGCATTGCCGCCGGCGACTTTCTCGAGCACGCCGAGTACAACGGCAACTACTACGGCACGCCGCGCCGCTTTGTGGAGGAGCAGATCGCCGCCGGTCACGATGTGTTGCTCGCCATCGAGGTGCAGGGAGCCGGTAAGGTGATGGAGTTGGTGCGCGGCGGCGGGTTCGCTTATCCCGAGAACGTCATTACGCTCTTCCTCGTGCCGCCGAACATGGCGTTGCTGGAGCAGCGCTTGCGGCGTCGCGCCCAAGACAGCGAAGAGACGATTCAGAAGCGTCTGCGCATCGCCGAAGCGGAACTGGCGCATTGGCGGGAGTACGATTACGCCATCGTGACCGGGTTGATTGATCACGACGTGGCGCACGCCAAAGCGATTCTGATCGCGGAACGTTGCCGGACCAAACGCGTACCGGCAGGAGGCCAAGCATGGGTGCAAACCGAACTGTTGTCCTAGGTGTTACCGGCTCCATCGCGGCCTACAAAGCCGCCGATATCGCCAGTCAACTGGTGAAGGCCGGTCACACGGTGCATTGCGTGTTGACCCGGAATGGCGCGGAGTTCATCACGCCGTTGACGCTGGAGACACTCTCACGAAACCCGGTCACGAGTGACCTGTTCGCTCCGCGCGAGTGGAACCCGACGCATGTCGCCATCGCCGATGTCGCCGACTTGCTGCTGGTCGCGCCTGCCACGGCGGACATCATTGCCAAGATGGCGCTCGGGCTCGCGGACGACGCGTTGAGCAGCACGGCGCTGGCACTTCGCCCCGAGGCGAAGGTGCTGGTGGCGCCGGCGATGAACGGCAAGATGTGGCTGCATGCGGCGACGCAGGCCAACGTCGCGACGCTGAAGAACCGCGGCGTCGAGTTCATCGGCCCCGACAAAGGCATGCTGGCCTGCGGCTACGAGGGCATCGGACGGATGTGGCCGGCAGACAAGATTGTCGAACGCGCCCTGGCGCTGCTGTGAAACCGCTTCGCTTTCTGATCACCGCGGGGCCGACCCGGGAACCACTCGACCCGGTCAGGTTCATCTCCAATCGTTCCTCCGGCAAGATGGGCTACGCCTTGGCCCGGGCGGCACGCCGGTACGGGAAGGTTACGCTGGTCAGCGGCCCGGTAAGCCTCAAGCCGCCGCAAAATGTCGAGTTTGTACCGGTAACGACCACGGCGGATTTGATGGCTGCCTTGGAGAAAAGGTTTGAGCAGTGCGATGTCCTGATCATGGCCGCGGCGGTCTGCGATTACCGGCCGCGCCAAACATCGAAGCTCAAGATGAAAAAGACGGGCAGCAAGCTGACGCTGGAATTGGTCCAGAATCCCGATGTCGTGGCGACGCTGGGGCACCGCAAAACCCATCAGGTGGTCATCGGTTTTGCTGCCGAGACGCACGATCTGCTCGCCCATGCCGCCGGCAAGTTGAAGCGCAAGAAGCTGGACTGCATCATCGCCAATGACGCGAGTGCGATGGATGCGGACACGAACCGGGTGACGCTGCTGTTTGCTGACGGCCGGGCCGAGGCTCTGCCCGAGATGAGCAAGGCCAAGGTGGCTGCCGCGATTCTCCGCCGGGTTTTGCCCGGCAGGTGATCAAGGGGTCGTTGAAGCGGGCGTCAGCTGCGCCGGGCGCTCAAATACCAACGTCGTGTAGGCCATCTGCCGCATCGGCAGTGAGAAGACGCCATCCACAAACTGGAGCTCTGCCTGTGTTTCGCCGAGGGCGGTGACTTGCCGGGCTGTGTTCCAGCCGTCGGCCCGGTTCCACAAGCTGCCTGTTGCCAATCGCCCCGGTGCGGCATGAGGGTGAAACGACGGGTCTCGGTGCCGACGGGTCGCGCTTCCTCCCGGCCCGTGACCAGGATCAATCCCAACGGGTGTTGTTGGCCATGCAGGTAACCACTGGTGCGATCCACCAGGATTGCCAGACCGGCGTCTTGTCCGGCGTCGAAGCGGTCCACCCAGTTGAGCAGCACATGATGTTTGTAGTCGTCCCAGCTGTTGGAAGAAAGTGTCCGTGTGGGAGCTCTCACAGACGTCAAAAGCAGCATCCTTGGCGCTGCGCATCCGGAGGGTGGAAGGCAGCAGCAGCGACAGTTTATGGCGTCCGTCATGCGCGCCACCCCGTCGGGGTCGCCGATCTCAATTCCATCGCCAAAGTCGAAACGCACTTCGACATCCAGAAGCCGGTCGGCGGCGCCCACTGCCAGTGTCTGCACGAACCGCACCGGCCCAATGGACCCGGTCATCTCCAGTTTCACCCGCAGCGGTCCCTGCTCCAACACGCGGACCGCAGCGGCAGATTCCGAGCTGGAGGCGAACCGTCGTTCCGCGCAGAGGCAGGCCCGGTAGATCCCGAGTGGCTCCGCCGGCAGGCAGAATTCGAATCCCGTCTGTTTTTCGCGCAGCGAGACGATCCCCCCGCCGTGCGCGGCATCGATCACGATTTCGAGCACTTCATTGTCGATCCGGTAGCTCGTGCCTTGTTGGTGCAGTTGCAGTGGATCATGACGGTTGAGTTCCAGCCAGGTGTGGGCTCGACGTCCAGCACCAGCTTCCAGCTTGGGCGCCGCTCCAAGGCATCGGCGATGTCACGCCAACTGCCGGGCGGAATGCCGTAGTAAGGCCCGTTGTGATAGCCATCAACAAACCACATCGAATCAGCAGGCCGCTCACTCATGGAATACTCCGTGGTTGGTTAGCATCGGAATCACCCAGACAGGGATACGCCGCAGACCGGGCAGGCGGCGCTCCTAGCGCACTTCGTACATGACCATCCCCGAGAGCAGTTTCGGGTAGAAATCGGTGCTCTTCTGCGGCATCCGCGAACGCGCATCCGCCACCGCCTTCACGTCTTGTACGGGCGTCGGGCTGAGGAAAAAGGCCAATTGTGCTCTCCCCTGCTCCACCTCGGCGACGGCCTTGTCGGCCTCGCGCCAGTAGGTGACGTTCGATTCTTCGCGGAGACGGACTTCGTCGATGCCGAGGAATGCTTCCAAGATGGCGACGTGCAGGATGGCGACATCAAGCGTGTCCCAGAGCGGCGGCTTCGCGGCGAAAAGAGGACGCGACGACGAGAGATCACGCGGACGAAGCAGCCGGTATTGTTTGCCGTCGAACATGCCGATGCCGTGGGATGTCTTCGCCATGGCACCGAGCAGGCCGGCAAGGTTCGGCTGCGATTCGATGCTGAAACTGCCGGCCAGCTTCTGCTCCAAGCCGGCAAGGTCGGCATCGCGCAGGTTGACCACCGTTCGGTGGGTTGGCAGCACGACCAGGCCGGTATCGTTCATGTCCACGATGGTCGCCATCACAAAGGCGGAAGGTGCGTCAGGGCCACCGGCCACTTCATCCCGGTAAGCCAAAGCTGTTTCATACCGGTGATGACCATCGGCGATGTAGAAGGTCTGCGGGGCCAAGGCGGATTGGATGGCCTGAATACCGGCGGAGTCGCTGATTTCCCAGACGGTGTTGGTGACACCGTAGTCATCGACGAGTTCGTAAAGCGGTTTCCCAAGTTTCGGCGTCGGGATCGATTCGGGGTGCAGCATGAAAATCTGTCCCTGCTGCGCGCCCACGGTGCGCAGCAATGAGAGCCGGTCGGCTTTGGGTTTGGACAACGTATGCTCGTGAGGAAGAACCTTTCCCTCATCCCAACGGCTGAGGCGAACGCGGGCAATGAGACCGCGACGACGCAACACTTTCGTGCCCCCCGGGACGGTGAAGGTCTGTTCCAACCAGTACAAGGAGGGTCGGGGAGCACGGCACAAAACGCCGGCGGTTTTCCATGACTGGAACAGGTCGCGGGCGCGCGTGTAGCGATTGCGCTGATCGTTGTCGCCCGCTTCATCCTGACCAAGCTCGATCCGAATGAGGTTGTAGGGCGACGCGTTCAGATACCGCTGCTGCATCGCGGGAGTGATCTTGTCGTAGGGTTGAGTCAATACGTCGGCCGGGCGCACCTGGTCAACGTCGTACAAGACGCCATGGAACGGTTGGATTTCAGCCATAGTGATGGGCGCGGATACTAGGTGGCACGTCACCGCAGGTCAAGAACGCGGCGATTACTTCTGGTTGCGTTTCGTGAGGCGGCGGCGCGCGGCGTAGATGCTGGCCAAGCTGCTCAGCCAGAGCAACAGCACGTTCGGTTCAGGAATGACCAAGAACGTGTTCGTGGCGCCGTAATTCAGCATCAGGTCTTGACCGTTGTTCTCCGTGGTAACCCACCAACCAAAGCCATTGGTCACAATGCGAAAGCTGGCTTCGAAAGCAGTCGAAGTGAACGCACTGTTGAGCGCGCTGGCGATCAGGTAGGAATTTGTGCCAGAGGGCGAGAGGCTGCCGAAGTTGGCGGCGTTCGTCCAGTCACTGCCAATTTCAATGATGAAGCGCGACGCAGAATTCGCGGTCAGATTCAGGCTGGCAATGTCCACGAAGTCCCAACCAGTCCCCGCCGAGCCTGATGCATCCTCAATGTTCCAAGCATAGCGTCCACCGCCCTGCCACTCGGTATCTGTCAAAGTCAACGTTCCAACAGAGAACAGCTCACCGGGGGCAATTCTTCCGCCTGACCCGATGACTGAGTTGGCAACCGTGCCATTACCACCGAGAGTGCCGCTGCTGGCCACTGTGACAATGCCGTTGCCGGTAGCCGATCCAGCAACGTTATTGGCCAACACGGTCGCATTGGTAACGAGCATGCCACCTGTGAACAGGTTGTTTTGGGTCAGCTCAATGATGCCGCCACCGCCGGTGGTGATGCCACCGCCGCCGCTGATGACGCCATCAAAAATCACGCGACCGTTACTGGGCGCGGCGAAGACAACTTCACGCTCCAGGCTGATGGCGCCACCAA
>JBFZFE010000255.1:0-4260 GCA_041306525.1 Verrucomicrobiota bacterium
GTTGTTCCCGTCCGGCTGTCCCAGTAAACGATGCCGCTGACGATCAACGCCAGGGCCAGTAGAATCCACGTGGTTCGCGATTTCATGACGTTCGTATCTGTTGCTGGTTTATTTGCGCCGCCGCACCCAGACCATCAGGCCAATCACGGCGACCATCAGCGGCAGCCCAATCACCACGATCCCGTAAACAGCACTCGCTTGGTTCGGGGTCATGTCGAGGCGGAACTCTTGCGGAAGCTTTGGACTGACGGCCACGAGTTGTTCACGCTTCAGCAGCCAGTTCAGCGAGTTCATGAAGAAATCGAGGTTGCCTTCCGAAAGGCTGCTGTTGTCTACGAAGCTGGCGGTGCCGATGACCACCATGCGGAACTGTCCGCCCTCCAACTCAACGCCAGAAGGCTTGTTGGCCTCCAGGGCGACGGCCAACGACAGGGGACCGGGCAAATCGACTGCTTCGTCAAAACGTGAACGCTTCGAGTCGAGATCGGTTTCACCCCAGAAAGCCGCAGGCGTCTTCACCAACTCGGTGACAATCGCAGGAGCGACGGCAACCGGTCCAGACGGGCCGCGACGAATCGAGCGGGAATACGGGAAGGTCGTGTTGATGCCGGTGAGCTTCTGGGTGATCGGATGTGAGCCGTACTCGGAGCCGGTGGCGTTGACGACAATCAACTCTGTGCCGAACAATGTCCCGCCCTTGGCCATGGCGAGGTTGTTGTCGGCTTGGACTCCCCATTCTTCCAGCCAGCCGGCCAGCCCGCCGTCATTGCGCGGGTTGAGCATGAGCAGAACTCGCCCCCCCTGCTTGGTGAGGTAATCGTTGAGCGCGGCCAGTTCGGTCTTCGTGTACTTCGTACTGGGGCCGGCGATGACAATCGCGGCGGCATCAGTCGGCAATGACTGCTTTTCGAGCATGTTCCATTGCTCGACTTTGATGTTGTCGCGCTTGATGTACTGGGTCAGCGTCGAGTACCCCTCCTGCGGGTCAGGGCTGTTGGGGTCCTGCTCGCCGTGGCCGGTCAGGAAATAGACCACCGGCTGTTTTTCCTCGGTCACCGTCTGAATGGCGCTCAAAAACACTCCTTCACCCTTGAAGGCCTTGATACGGTACCCCATCCCCATCTGCGAGTAATCCATCTCGACCATCTCATCGATGGTGACGTACTTGTGCCGGTCGCCCTTGGCGAAGATGACGACGTTGGGCGTCTCCACCTTGTACTGCTCAACCAATTGCTTCGCGCGCGCGCCGCGTTGCGGGTCCACAAATTCCACCCGCAGGTTCTGCCGGCCGAACATCTGCATTTCCTTCAGCAGATCCTTTACGTCACGGTAAACCTTGCCGATATGATCGCTCTCCGCCGTGGGCTGCAGGAAGACAACAACGTCCACCGGGGCCTGCAACCCCGCCATCATCTGTTTGGTCTTTTCAGACACCTGATAATAGCTGGCCTGAGTCCAATCGAACCTCAGGTAATGGCGACTGGCCAGCCAGTTGACCATGATGGCAAGAGCGAGAACGGCAAACACCTGCACCAACACGTTCGCGCTGATGCTGAGTTTGCGTTGCCGCAACGTCGATACTTTTTCGGGATTGGGAGTCACGTCAGCCACAGCTCGATTACCTCCACTTCCTGGATTCCAACACGCGCGTGGTCACAAACAACGCCAGCACGGTCCCGCTGGCATAGAACACCAGCGGACGCACATCCACCACCCCACGCGCAAAGTCCTGCATGTGGTCGAGAACGGAAATCGCCTCCGCCACCTTGCCGATGGGCATTTCCTTGAGCATGTAGGAGGCGAACAGCGTGCCAATGATGATGAAAAACAGCGCCACAAAAGTGATCAGGAATGCTGCCACCTGATTCTTGGTCAACGCCGAGCCCAACACACCCAAGCTGATCAAAAACTGGCCAATCACCAGCACACCGAGATAGCCGGCCAGGATGGGACCGTAATCCAACTTCGCCCCGCTGAAGGTGAACGCATTCAGAATCACCACATACAACGCGGTCACGGCCCACATCATCACGTACAACACAACCGCCCCGAGCCATTTTGCCAGGACCACTTCAAATTCCGAGACGGGCGCCGTCATCAACATTTCAATCGAACCGCTCCGTTTCTCCTCGGCCAGCAGACGCATGGTGATCGCCGGCACCACAAAAAGCGCGGGCAGCCAGAACCAGTAGAAGAAGGCCTGCATCACTGTCACCTGGGTCACACCCATTTTCATGAGCTGGGCGACGCCCAAGCAGAAGATCAGGCCAATGATGAGCAGGAAAATCACTCCGACGATGTAACCCACCACGGAAGCGAAATACGCGTTCAATTCACGTCGCAACAATGTCGGTACGCACCTCATCGCAGCAAGCTCCTCTTTTGGTCGCGGCGGTCTTCCTCCGCTTCGTCCTCTTCACGGGTGACATGAACGAAAATATCCTCCAGCGACGTGCGACTGCGCGACAACTCGCGCAACGTCCATTGATGCTGCACCGCCGCGGCAAAGATCGCCTCGCGCGGATCAGCGCCGGGCTGCGGCTCGATTGTCGCCTGCACCAAGGCATCCTCACCGGCTTCCACGGTCGCCGAAGCCACGCCGGGAATGGTCGGCAGAACCAGCTGAATCTCAGCGGCGGGACCGCGTAATTCAGCGCGAATCACGCCACCGGCGTGCAAGGTCTTCATCAAGTTCTCGGGGGCATCCGACGCCAGCACTTTGCCGCGATGAATGATGATCACACGGCTGCAGGTCATCTCCACTTCCGGCAAGATATGCGTCGAGATCAGAATCGTGTGGCGTTTGCCCAAGTCCTTGATCAGTTGCCGGACCTGGCGAATCTGCACCGGGTCCAGCCCGATTGTCGGCTCGTCCAGAATCAACAAATCCGGGTCGCCCAACAACGCATCAGCCAACCCCACGCGCTGCCGGTACCCTTTCGAGAGCTGCCCGATGATGCGGCGGCGAACATCCTGAATCCCGCACATCTCCAGCACATCATCAATGCGTTCCTTGCGGTCCCCCCGCACCACCCCTTTGAGCTTGGCGCGGTACTTGAGGTACTCGCTGACGCGCATGTCCATGTAGAGCGGATTGTTTTCAGGGAGGTATCCAATGTGACGGCGCACTTCGAGCGACTGCTCGAAGACATCCTGTCCCGCCACCTCGGCGCGCCCACTGCTGGCCGGTATAAAACCGGTCAGGATGCGCATCGTCGTGCTTTTCCCGGCGCCATTTGGCCCGAGAAACCCCACGATTTCGCCCCGCTTCACTTCAAAGGAAACGCCATTGAGTGCGGCAACGCCCGCATAGCGCTTCGTCAGGTTCTCGACTCGAATCATTGGTTGCATGATCATTCGGTACAGGAGCAGCGCCTGCAGTCTGCAAGCGCCCGTGCCTTCTAGCAAACGCCTTTGACTTTAGCAAGCCGCAGAGCGTTCAAAAAAAGTGTCAGCCACGCGGCCTCCTCAACGAGCCTTGAGCGTCACGCTGGCCGTCTGCTGCAACAACAGATTGCCGCGGCGCTGAACGATGTAGAGGGCCATGGTGACATTGTTGCCGCTTTTGAGGTCCATCAGTTGCTCCGCGAGACGGTCCAGGGATTGGACTTCCTCACCAGCAACATGAGTGATGACCAAACCACGGCGCAGCCCTGCTGCGGCGGCCGCACTCTCCTTCTCCACTTCGGCAATGAGCAACCCCGGCACTGCCGGGATGCCGAGGGCCTCGGCCAGGTCCGCACTCATTTCCTGCACTTGCAGGCCGAACTTGGTCCGCATCAGGTCCGTGGCAGAAGCTTTCGGCAGAGCAGCCATTTGGATGTCGAAACTGAGCGGCTTACCGGCGCGGACAACTTCCAGCTTCGCGCTCTCCGCGGCTTTCTTGTGGATCAGGTGACGCTGGAGACGAAGAATGTCAGTGAATTGTTGGCCGTCGAGTTTCACGACGACATCCCGGGCCTGCAACCCAACACGACCCGCCGGGCTGCCGGGTTGAACCTCGACCACGACAATCTTACCGGCTTCGCGGGCAAAGGTGGCACCGAACCAAAGCCGGGCGCGCTTCTCAGGGGTCAACCAGTTGGCAAGCATCGCAGCAACGCGTTTGGCCGGGATCGCAAAACCGATTCCCTGGGCTTGCGATAGAATCGCCATGTTGATGCCGACCAATTCACCGCGTGTGTTGATCAGCGGTCCGCCCGAATTACCGGGATTGATGGAGGCATCCGTCTGGAGGATGTCATTGAACTGCACCTAGAT
>JBFZFE010000256.1:0-3024 GCA_041306525.1 Verrucomicrobiota bacterium
CGCCCCTGGCTGTATCCGTACACCAGCATGGGGGCCAAGGGCGTTGACTTGTTCTTTGTGCTGAGTGGTTGGCTTATTGGTGGCTTGTTCTGGCAGGAGCGGCGGCGGTCTGGGTCGGTGAATCTCGGCAGCTTCTGGGCGCGTCGCTGGTTGCGCACGGTTCCGCCGTATCTTGGAGGGCTTGCGCTGGCATGGACGGCGGTGTGGATCTACCGGCGGGAGCCCTTTGACTTTGGGTACCTCCTGTTCTTTCAGAACTATTACCCGGTGATGCCATTTTTTTTCGTAAGTTGGTCGTTGTGTGTCGAGGAGCATTTCTACCTTTTCTTGCCCCTTGTCTTTTACTACTTGAAGCGACGCCAGGGCTTGATCATGGCCGTGATTGTTTTCTTACCAACGGTATTACGCCTGATGGAGTATCCGATCGAGAGTAGGGGGTTTGGTTATGCGGACACGGCGAGCCACCTGCGCGCGGACGGTTTACTCCTTGGGTTTGCGGCTGTTTACATGAGCGTCTATCACGGTGCCTGGTTTGAGCGCCTTCGACCAGCCATGCTGGCTGCTGCGTTGTGTGCCCTTGGATTGCTGGCGCTGGATCTTGGTTCGCGTTGGGGATTCGTGCTCGATCCTCTTCTGGTCGCCATGACGTTTTTGGGCCTGCTTGTTACGTTGGTCGGGCGCAAGGGCGGGCAGTGGTTCCGTATGCGGGCCATCGCTTGGGTTGCGGGAATTTCCTATTCGATCTACCTGACCCATGCCTTGGTCATACATGCGTTTGTTCTAGTTATTTTTCCTCGGCTTGCGATCGGGGAAGTTTTCGCTCTGGTCCTACAACTGGCATTGATCCTGGTGGCGGGCTGGGTTTTTCATTTGATATTCGAGCGATCGGCTCTAGTGGTGCGCGAGCGGTTTTTTCCAACAGGGGTCGGGCGAACCCCATCCTGACGGCGTAATAAATATCTGATGCCATTTTTTGCTAGCGTATTAGTGGGGTTAATATTCCAAATTCTGAATTTTTTAAGGACAATCAGGAATGTAAGCGTTTTCTATTAGTGCAACGATCTTGCGTATGGTCACTACCGATGAATCGAGCTTTGTTTTGCCAGCCAAGATTCAACCGCGGAGAGGGGTTCGGCAATCGCCTGTTCACCTGGGCACGTTGCCGCGTGTTCGCCCGCACACAGGATGCACAGATGATCTCTCCTCTTTGGTTGAGGCCCGCTGTCGGTCAGTTGTTTCGGGGGGGGATCGATTACCGGAGCTATGTTCGGCAGATTGTCCTCTTGGGTTTATTCAAGAGACGTCGCGGGGATCTGGGGGTGATTGAAGGAGCATGGCGGACTTGGTATCTTCCGCCGATCGGGGAGGCTGAGTGGGTGACGCCTCCGGGACCCGATGTGACGCCTAGCCAAGGCCCCGCTAAAGTTCGGTTCGATGCTGGTGTTTACAATTTCGCCCAGCTCAATGGCTGGAACCGCTTCTTGTACGATGAGCTGCGCTTGATCACACGGGAGCGCCACCTCGCTTTTGCGGATTCCTGGGGCGAGGTGCCAGTCGGTGTGAATATCAGATGCGGTAACGATTTTCGTCCCCCGCCACTGGATCCCAATTACTCTCGCGTGGGGTGGCTGCAAAAAACGCCCCTCTCGTGGTTCGTCGAAACACTGACCCTTATTCGGCAGGCTGTGGGCTATCCTGTCCGCGCCCTGGTGGTTTCGGATGGGACCGAGGGATTGCTGAAGGATATTCTTGAGATGGAGAATGTGGTTTTTCTTCGGCCTGGTTCTGCGATCAGCGATTTGCTGGTGTTGTCGCGTTCGAGGATTCTGCTCGCTTCCGCGTCGAGTACCTTTTCTGCTTGGGCGGCTTTCTTTGGGGAAATGCCCACCGTGACCGCGCCTGGCCATCCTTTGACAAAAAGGGGCATTGAACCGTTGCAGGGGCAATTTATCGGGGAGTTTGACCCGAGAGATCCATCGCAGGCATTCCTGGCCCAGGCAACTGCCCGTTTAACTGATCACTTTTCTCATCGAGGGGGATTTTAAAATGCAATCGCTATCTCGGTTAAAGCGGTTACCGCAAAAGCTTAGAAATCGGTTTGCAACGAGACGTTTTATGCCGGAGTATGTTCCGCACAACCGCGTTGAGCCTGTGAATAGGGTTCATGTCAAGAGTGCATGGAAGGGTTTGGAGGTTATTATCCCTGACATTCTTGATCGTTTTGAGGTGGGGAGGGGGAGCTGCATTGAGTTCGGTGTAGAGTTCGGATATTCAACGGCTGTTTTCTCAAACTACTTCGACCGTGTCGTTGGAGTCGACAGCTTTGAGGGCGACTTTAATACCGCGGATCGAGTGGATCATTTCCAGGAAACGAGTGAAAGACTTTCCTGCTTCAAGAACATTGAACTTCACAAGATGCGCTATCAGCAGTGGATCACTCGGGATGACGGCCTCTATGATTTCGCCCATGTGGATATCGTGCATACCTACCGCGATACTTTCCAATGTGGAGTTTGGGCCGCCCGGCACAGTAAGTGCGTCGTGTTTCATGATACCGAGAGCTTTGTCGATGTCCGCAACGCCGTGCTTGATGTTGCGGAAGAGACGGGGAAACAGGTATTCAACTACCCGTTTAGCTATGGCCTGGGAATATTGGTCCCGCGCTAACCAATCTCCCTATGAATGATGGCTTTTTGGCGGCGAAGGATCTCCAGGCGATCCCCGCGGTGGAGATCAATCCGTCGGGTCCCCCGGCTGGACCCCCCTTGGTCAGTGTCCTGATGATTACCTGGAACCACGGTGCCTTCGTTGCCCAGGCTATCGAGGGCGTGGTGGGGCAGGTGTGTCCCTTTCGCTTTGAGCTGCTGATCGGCGAGGACGCTTCCGGCGACGAGACGCGGGCCGTCTGCGAGGACTATCAAAGCCGCTATCCAGACATCATCCGCCTGATCGTGGCGGAGTCGAACGTCGGCATGCATCGCAATCTGGCGCGTCTCTGGTGGCGGGCGCGGGGGCGGTATATCG
>JBFZFE010000257.1:0-6979 GCA_041306525.1 Verrucomicrobiota bacterium
GGACGAACGAGCGGGAAACCATTACCGAAACTGCGGTTTGAGCCCGCCCCGGGCGGTATGCATCCCGGTCTCCTGAAGGAAGTGGACGGCCGACTCCTTGGAACTCGCCACCTTCTTGGCCGCTTCGCGGATTCGGCGGACTTCTTGTTTCACGTCCGGCTTAACATTGTGGTTGATGGTCGTCATCTCTTCCTTGCTGATACGCGGGGCAAGCATAGGCTGGAAACGCTCTCGCGCAAGCGTTTTGTTCTACCTGCGCCGGAGTTGTGCTGTTGCCCCCATTGCCCCTACCACTTCCGATTATCTCCCGACATTCCGCTCCCTATGCGGCGTGCAGTTTCTTGCCGAAGCGCAGGACGGCGAGCAGTTCGCCGAGTTCGGCGACGCGGAGCAGTTTGCAGGCGGCGCCGAAGACCAGCACGGCGGCGGTGAAGGAGGCGGCAAGGTCGATGTAGCGGTTGAATGCGCAGACATGGTGGGTGGCCAACGCGGCGGCGCTCATCAGGACGCAAGCCAGCGCGACCTTGCCAGTCGAGCGGAGCAGGGCGCGGCCTTCGATATGCTCGATGCGGCGGCGCATGTGGAAGAGGAGTTGAACGAAGTTGACGAGGGCGACCAGACCAGTCGAAAGGGCCAGCCCCATGACGCCGAGGCCGAGTTTCCACGCCAAGAGCCAGCAGAGACCGGCATTGACGACGATGGACAGCAGCGAAACCAGCGCGGGGGTGCGCGAATCACCAAACGCATAGAAGGTCGGGGCCAGCACCTTGAGCGCGGCATAGCCGGTCAGGCCGATGGCAAACGCCTGGAGACAGGCCGCGGTTTGCCGGGTCGAGTCGGCGCTGAAACGGCCGTGTTGGTAGATGACGGCGATGATCGGTTCGGCCAGCACCGCGAGACCGCAGGCGGCCGGCAAGGACAAGAAGATGGCCAGGCGCATTGAGCGGCTGATGGTTTTGCGGAACTCCGCGATCTCACCGCGGGCGACGAGCGCGGCCACGGCCGGCAAGGTCGCGGTGGCAATGGCGACGCCGAACAGGCCGATGGGAAACTGCATCAGGCGAAACGCGCAGTTGAGCCAGGTGACCGCGCCGTTCTCGAAGTAAGAGGCAAACCAGTTGATGACAAACACGTTGATCTGCACGGCGGCGACGCCAATCACGGAGGGGCCAACGAGCTTGACGACGCGGCGAAATCCTTCGTCGCGCCAGTCCAGCAGCGTTTGGTACCGGTAACCGCCCGCGCGCAGGCTGGGGATCTGGATGAGCAGTTGGGCCGCGCCGCCGATGAGCGTGCCGATGCTGATGCCGATGATCGACCGCGAGCCGAACGACGGGTCGATGACCCAGCCAAAGAACACGCCGCCGAGAATGGAGCCGACGTTGAACATCATCGACGCGCTGGCGGGGATGCCGAATTTCTTTTTCGCGTTGAGCATCCCCATCGCCAGTGCGGCCAGCGCGACCAGCAACAGGAACGGAAACATGATGCGGGTCATCGTGACGGTGAGTTCCGCCTTGCCGGGCGTGTTGCGGAAGCCGGGCGCGATGAGGTCGACGATCCAGGGCGAGGCGATGATGCCAACCAGCGTGATCAGGCTGAGCAGGACGACCAACGCGTTGAGCACGAGGTTGGCCAGTCGCCAGGCGGGCGCTTCGCCTTCCTTGGCGAGTTTCTGCGAAAAGGTGGTGACGAATGCCGCCGAGAGGGCGCCCTCGGCAAACAGATCGCGCAGCAGGTTCGGGATCCGAAACGCCGTGATGAAGGCGTCGAATTCCTTGCTCGCACCAAAAAGCCCGGCCAGTACCTGTTCGCGGACCAATCCCAGGATGCGCGAGCCGAACACGGCCAGACTGACCGTGCGGGCGGCACGCGCGATGGAGTTGTCGTTGACCGGCTGGCTCACGGCGCGGGAGGATAGGGGAAAGCTACCGGACTGTCGAGGCACTCGCGCCAACGAGTTTCAGCGCGGCTTCAACAACTTGGTCGGTGCTGATGCTGTTCATGCAGCGGAAGTCGATGGGGCATTCGCGCAGGAAACAGGGCGCGCACTCGACATCGGCACGCACCACGGCGCAGTGGGGCCCGAGCGGGCCGGTCAGCTCGGGGGAGGTGGAGCCGAACACGGCGACCAGCGGCGTGCCGAGGGCGTAAGCGAGATGCATCGGGCCGGTATCGTTGGTGAGCAGCAGCCGGCAGAACTTGATGAGCTGGCACAGCTCCGGGAGGGTGGTTTTGCCGGCAACGTTGACGACGTCGCGTTCGTCCGTGAGTTGGGCGCGCAGGCGTTGTTCGATGGTGGTGGCAATGTCGCGGTCGGCGGCACTGCCGAAGATCAGCCAGCGGCAGGAATACTGTTCGCCGATGCGGAGCGCGGCGTCGGCAAAACGCTCGGGCGCCCAGCGTTTGGCGGGACCAAATTCCGCGCCGGCGTTGATGCCGCAGAATGGCCGGTAACCTTCATGGAGAAATTTCGTGAGCGCCGGTAGTTCGCCGGGGGCGAGCCAGATCTTGGGTTGAACGAGGTCGCGGTTGCCGCCGAGATAGGAGATGAGATCGAGATAACGGTGCACCTGATGGCGCGGGTGGGGGAAATGTTTGGCCAAAAACTTCGTGCCGGCAATCTCCATGGTCCGGTAGACGGGCATTTCGCTGCGCGTTTCGGCAACGACATCGGTGAGCAGCCAGCGGCGTCGGTGACCGGCAAAGCCGAGGCGTTGCGGGATGCGGGCGGCGAAACATTCCCAGGCGGACCGGAAGGAGTTGGGCAGGATGAGGGCGAGATCGAAACGGCCCGCGCGCAGCTTCCCAATCGCGGGGTAGGGGTCGAAGGCAATGACGTCGTTGACGTAGGCGTTGTGGCGCCAGATGTCCTGGAGTTTGGCGTGGCAGAGGACGGTGATGTGCGAGTTCGGCAGCAGTTCGTGCAGGCGCTGGACGGCGGGCAAGGTCAGCACGGTATCGCCGACCCAGTTGGTGGTGCGAACCAACAGGCGTTCCCAGCGTGGGCGACTAACTATGGCAGATTCGAGAGACCGCTTCATCGAAGTCCTTCGCTCCCTCAATGATCCTGATCTCGACGCGTAGATAATACATCGGAAGATCGCGGCGGTCCAATTTGGGGAAACGCACCGCGTCTTTCTCAGTGGTGAGGATGGCCTGGGCGTGACGCCGCTGGCTGCGGTTGATCATGTTCAGGATTTCCTGCTGCGTGTAGCGATGATGGTCGGCGTAACGCTTGGCGTAAATGACGTTGGCGCCCAACTCGCGCAGGCCGTTCTCGAAGCTTTCGGGCATTGCGATGCCGGAGATGGCGGCGACATCCAGCCCTTTGAGGAAGGACAAATCCTTGCGTTCACCCGTGAAGACATCCTGGAGATGGAGGGGTTGATGGGAGCACTCGATGATTTCGGCGTCGGTGTTGAACTGGCGGATGGCGTTGCGCAGTGTGCGGGCCCCGTGCTTGGTGGATTTGGTGATGAAGATGTAATCGGCTCTTTTGAGATTGGCGATGGGCTCGCGCAGGGTGCCGCGGGGGAGCATGTAGTGGTTGCCAAATGGGTTGTTGCGATCGACAAGGCAGATGTCCAGCCGGCTTTTGAGCGCCAGGTATTGGAAGCCGTCATCCAGCAACAAGGTGTCGCAGCCGAAGCGCCGGATGGCATAGCGACCGGCCTTGACGCGGTTTTTATCCACGAGCACGACGACGTTCTTGAGATTGGAGGCGAGCATGTAGGGTTCGTCACCGGCTTGTTCGCTGTTGAGCAGCAGCGATTCGCCGTCGGAGACCACGCGGGGCGGAACCTGATCTTCCTGAAAGGTGATGCGCGAGAGGATGCGTTGCCAGAGCGGGCGGGGCACACTCTTGTAGCCGCGCGAGAGGATGGCGACTTTGCGGCCGCGTTGCGTCAGCGCCCGCGCAAAGACTTCGACGACGGGTGTTTTGCCGGTGCCGCCGACAGTAAGATTGCCAATGCTGACCACCTGGCAGCCGAGAGTGTGGTCGCGGAAAATGCGGTTACGCCAGAGAAACAGGCGGGTCTGGATGGCGACTTGGTAGATCTTGGACAGCCCGAGCAGGAAACCAGCCGTCAGGCGCGCGCCGAAGCCGCGACGTCGTCCGAAGATGACATCGAGCACATGTTGCTCCACCGCTTCTGTCCAGCGCCACATGGAGGCGCATACTGCCGCAGTGCCCGGACGGAATCAAGCGGCGCTTGCGGCCGGGGCGAAATCACGAGGAACGCAGTGCATCCAGGACCGGTTTGCGCGCGGCCAAGCGCGCCGGGAGCAGGCCCCCGAGCACGCCCATGGTCAGCGCGAAGACCAGTCCTTTGCCGAGCAGATCGGGCGTGATGCGAAATTCAAAGGCAACTTCCGCGAACGTGGTGAAGCTCATCGTGCCGGTGGCCATGCCGTTCAACGGGAGCGACAGCAGGCAGCCGACCAGACCACCCAGCAGGGAGAGGATCACTGATTCCAGCAGGAAGGAGAGATAGATGTCGCGGCGTTTGAACCCGAGCACGCGCAAGGTGCCGATCTCGCGGGTGCGGGCGCCGACGACGGCGTACATGGTGTTCATGGCCGCAAAAGCCGCGCCGATGCTCATCGTCACCGCCAGGATCCCGCCCAGCCATTGAATGGGCGCCGCGGTCTTGGTCTGTTCCCGGTAATATTCAACCTCCGGCAGGACACGGATCGAAAGTTGTTTGTCGCCTTCCATGCGCTGAATCATGACGGCAACCACGCCGGCATCCTCAACCGGCCGAATCAGGATGGAACCGTAGAAATTGCGCTTGAACACCTCGCGCGCCTCGTCGGCGTCGATCCAGATTTCCGATTCGTAAGCCGTCTTCTCCGCCTCAAACATCCCGACCACCCGCCACATCGTGCGGCCACTGCGGAATTCATCGCCGATCCGGCAGTTCTGGAACCGACCGGCGACTTTGCGGCTGACCACACATTCGCGCATGCCGGGCTCGAACATGCGTCCTTCGACCAGTTTCACCTTCGGCCGGAGCCGCAAACCGACCGGGCCGATGCCGCGCACCAGCACATTGGCCGAGCCGGTGCCGTCGTTGCGTTCGAGGTTGATCAGGATGAGAATTTCGGCCGACGCGAGCGGTTCGCCGTCGGCATCGCGGGCAACGCCGTCCAGGTAACGGATACGGCGGACTTCGTCGCGCATGATCTGGCTGCTGGACTCCGCGGTGGAGCCTTTGCGCAGCACCAGCAGGTTGCGGGCGTCGCCGGTGCTGACGTAAGTGGATTTCAAGCCGCGCGCCAACGCCATGATCATGACAAACACCGCGACCACCAGCGCCACGCTGAGCATCGTGGCCAGCGTCAGATGCCAACGCACCAGGAGATTGCGCAAGTTGTACTTGATGGGAACGGCCATCAGTCCAACTCCTTCAACCCGGTAACGACACTGGTGCGGATCGTGGTGTAGGCCGGCACCAGGCAGCTGATGATGCCCAACACCGTGGTGATGATCAGGGCGGACGCGAGGATGTGCGGGGTGACCTCGAACTTGATGAACAGATTATTCGATTTAGCGGCGATGTTGCCGACGTTCGTCATGAACCAGCCCAGAAACCACGCCCCACCGGCACCGATAGTGCCGCCGACCAAAGCCAGGCCGAACGACTCGGCGAGAATCAGCCCGAAGATCTGCCAGCCATCGTAACCCAAGGCCTTCAGGACGGCGATCTCGCGGCTGCGCTCGCGAATCGCCATGCTCATCGTGCTGGCGGTCACCAGAATCATGGTGAACACGACCACCGAACTGATCGAGCCAATCAACACCTTGACGTTGCCGATCATCGACACGAAATCGAGCACGAACGCCCGTTCCGTCTCGGTCTTGGTCTCGGCATCGGTGTTGGCAAACGTCTCGTCCACGCGTTTGATCAACTCAGGAATCACTTCGGCGCTTTCTGCCACCAGCCAGAAAGTGCCCACGATATCCAGCTTGCCCATCAGCTCGTTGATGTAATCGAAGTGGAAGAAGATGTTGGTCTCATCCACGCCGCCGCGATAAACGCCGCGGATGGTGAGTTCGGGGTCGCACGGCCAGAGCGTTCCCTGCAAGGTGATGCGGTCACCGATCTTCCAGCCGAACCGTTCCATCGTCTTGATGCCGACGATGCAGCCGGTGCGGTCTTTCTGGAAGGCCGCGATCTGCTGCGGGTCGAACTGCGCCTCGCTGAAGACCTGCGTCAGTTTGTCGGCGTCCACGGCGAACTGCGGGAAGAAATCTTTGGGGTCCTTGTAGATGCCGCCAAACCACGTCAGCTTCATGCAGGTCTTGACGCCCGGCAGGCGTTCGATGCGTGCCTGATACTTGGTCGGCAGGACGTTGCCGAGCGATACCTTGTGGCGGACCACCAGCCGCAAGGCAGCCTCGTCAGTGGTCGCCGGGTTGGTCAACTCGTGCAGCGCTGTTTGCAGCATCGTGAACAGGAACAGCGAAAGCGCCACGCTCAGCACGGTCAGGATGAGGCGCCGCTTATTGCGGAATGCGTTCCGCAATATGAAGCCCGGGATGGTCATGGCTGCTGACCGTTGAGCAGCTCGCCTTTTTCCAGGTGCAGTTGCCGGCTCGCGTAGCCGGCCGCCTTTGGGTCGTGGGTGACCATGATCACAGTCTTGCCGGCCGTGCGATTCAACGTCTGGAGCAGGCTCATGACTTCCGCCGCGGAATGCGCGTCGAGGTTGCCAGTCGGTTCGTCGGCCACCAGCAATGTCGGGTCGGTGACCAACGCCCGGGCGATGGCGACACGTTGCTCCTGGCCGCCCGAGAGTTGTCGCGGCAGATGTTTCATCCGGTCGGCCAGACCGACCAGTTCCAAGGCGGCCGCGACATGGCTCCGGCGTTCGCTGGCGGAGAGTCGTGTCAGGAGCAGGGGCAGCTCGACATTCTCAAACGCCGTCAACACGGGGATCAGGTTGAATGTCTGGAAAACGAAGCCGACAT
>JBFZFE010000258.1:0-2793 GCA_041306525.1 Verrucomicrobiota bacterium
GGTCGTTGTCAGGCTGGCAAAAGTCCGGGCGGCCGTCGCGTCATCTTTGCTGGGGAGAACATCGCCCGGTTTATCCGCCCGCCAGAGTCGCGCCGTGCCATCCAAGCTCGCCGTGAGGACGCGGCGGCCATCCGGCAGGAACGCCGCCGCGGTGAGCGGACCGGCATGACCGCGTAACGTGTGGATCTCCGTGCCGGTAACGACATCCCACAAAGTGGCGGTACGGTCGCGACTGCCCGTCAGCAGCCGCTGGCCGTCGCGCGTAAAGGCAATCGCCTCAATGGGGGCGCCGCGTCCGCGCCAGGTCGCGGCTTCACGACCATCCTCGATCTGCCAGAACCGGATCGTCAAGTTCAGGCCGGCGCTGACGACCGTCCGTCCATCCGGCGCAAACGCCACCGCGGTCGTGGCGCCGGTGTGCGCACGAAATTCCCAGAGCCGCCGGGCGTTGGCGGTTTCCCAAACCACCACGCGGCCGTCCACATGGCCGCTGACCAAGCGCGACCGGTCAGGTGAAAACGTGACACACGTGGCCTTGTCGCCGAGAACCGCTCGCGCGGTTTCCGCACCTGTGCGCGGGTCGAGCAGACGCAAGGTCAGTTCCTCGCCGCCGGCCACGACCAAGGAGCCATCCGGGGTGAACGCGACAGCTTGCGGGACCGCAATGCCCTTGGCGGTGACAACGACACGCCCGGTTGCGGCGTCCCAGAGTCGGACCGTGTCATCGGCACATCCGCCGACGACGTAGCGTCCATCGGTCGAGACACTCAAGGCGACAATGGGAGCGGTCGCGCCGCGCAGGCTGAGCATTTCGCGGCCATCGGCGCCCCAGAGCCGGGCGGTGGTGTTGCCGCCGGTGACGAACCAGCGGCCGTCGGGGGCGACCGCCAACGAGTGGGTGCGGTCGTTCTCGTGGTGGAACGTGTAGAGATCGCGATTACAGAGCGCGAGCAGACGCCCCCATTCCCATTGCCGGCTGGATTGGGGGATCTCCCAAAGAGCCGCCTCGGCTTGGTCGTTGTTTCCTTCCGCCAGGAAGGTGAGCACCTCGGCGCGGGCCTTGTCATACTGGGCCGCCGCCGCTTGGGCTGAGGCTTGCGCCGCAGCGACCGCGATCTGCTCGGGAGTTGGTTCAGCGGGTTTGACCGGCTCGACGCGGGCCGCGCGTTCGACGGCCAATTCGGTGCGTGTGCGCTCCAGCGCTTCCTGAACGCGTTGCCGTTCCGCTTCGACTTGGGCGACCTTGGTGACGGCCCGGTCGCGCTGCAACCGGTTCCGCAGCCCGGTGAAGATGAACAGCGTGGCGACCAGCACCAAAGCCGCGGCGCCCAACGCGATCAGCGCTCGATGACGCCGGTAGGCTTTGCGCAAAACGTAACCCGGGGTGGCCGGGATGATGGTCAGCGGTTCGTCCTGGAGATAATGCGAGATGTCGGCGGCGAACTCGCCCGGCGTGGCGTAGCGCACTTCGCGGTCAGCCGCCAAGGCTTTGCGGAGCATGGCTTGGAGTTCGTCATCGGCGGAGTCAACGGTGCGCGGTTCGCGCGTTGTCTCGTCATAGGAGGATTGGCCCGTCAGGAGCCAGAGCAGCAACGCGCCAAGGCTGTAGACATCCGCCCGGGAATCCAGATCGTCGCGCGCGCCGCTCAACGCCTCGGGAGCGAGAAACACCGGCAGGCCCGCGTCGACTTTTTCATCCGCCGCTGCCTGGGCGGCGGCGTCGCTGTCCCAGTAGGCACGGTCGAGGGCGAAATCCAAGACGTGCGGTTCGCCGTCATCGGTCACGAGAATGTTGGCGGGCTTGAGATTGCCGTGGATCAGGCCGTGTTGATGGGCGTGTTGCACCGCCTCGCACACCATCCAGACCAGCCACAAGGCCTCGGGCGCGGTGAACTGGCCAACCCGGGCGTATTCGTCCAGCGGCAGGCCGTCGATCAACTCGGCGGCGTAACAGTAGACGTCATCGGCGAGTGTCACCTCGTAGAGGCGGGCGATGTTGGGGTGCTGGAGTTGCGCCGCAATGGTGGCGTCGCGCTCGAAGCGTTTGCGCGCCTCCGAGGTGCCAAACACCTCGGCGGACAGGAGTTTAAGGGCGACCTCGCGGTTGTTCTCGACCTGAAGCGCACGCCAGACGACGCCGGTCTCGCCTTCGCCGAGCGGACCGAGGATCTCGTAGCCTTCCACCTTGGGCGTGGCGGCGGCCGGGACGGGCGGCGTGGGGGATTCAGGATTTGGGGACGCGACCTCTTGCGGCTCGTTCTCGTTCATAAATGGCTCTCCATGCGCCTTGGTAACCTTAACAGTTCTGCTGCCGCTGCCAAATGGTTTTTTGGCGGGGCGGGTCAGCGGAGGTGTTCGATGAGGATCTTGCCGCCGATGAGAATCAACACCGCCCCGCCCGCGAGCTCGGCGTACCGCGCCACGACGGCGCGCAACCGGTTGCCGAGAACAATGGCGGTCAGGCACATGGCACCGGTGATGCCGCCAATCAGCAGACTCGGGGTCCAGACCGAGATGCCGGCCAAGGCCAGGCTGACACCGACCGCCAGCGCATCGAGACTGGTTGCCGTGGAAAGAAGGATCAACCTCAAGCCGCGGCTCGGGTCGCTGCGCTGTGTCGTCTGCTCGGGATGCAATGCCACCCAGATCATATGGCCACCGACCCCGGCCAGCAGCAGGAACGAAATCCAATGATCCCAAGACGGGATGTATTCGGCCACAACCGAGCCGGCCGCCCAGCCGACAACGGGCATGAGGAATTGAAAGAGACCAAAGTGAAACGCCAGCCGAAAC
>JBFZFE010000259.1:0-2672 GCA_041306525.1 Verrucomicrobiota bacterium
AAGCAAAGCCCACGACCGTGGTGAGCGCGCTCAGCAACACCGCGCGGCCGGTACTCTTGCCGTAGAGACTTGCGTTCCGGTCTTCGTGGTAACGTTGGACGATATAAATCCCGTAAGCCACTCCGATTCCCACGGTCAGCGGCAGCACCATGATGTTGGCTGGGTTGAACGGAATACCCAAGAGCGCGAGACAACCGAGCGTCCACACCATACCGGCCCCGAGCGGGACCAGGGTCAGGACCGTGGCGGCGACATTGCGGAAATCCACGGCGATGATGATGACAATGACCAGCAAAGCCCAAAGAGCAGCTTTCACGTAGCCTTTCTGCAGGATCTCGACAAACTCATACAAGCCCAGCGGCGTACCGGTGGCCTTGGGCGCCACGCTCTGCACATCACGAACAAACCGCTCCAAGGGAGCCCGATCCCAGATGTTCTCCTTCGGGAACACCCGAATCAGAAACTTGCCAGTCTTGCCCACCAACATCCGCTTCACGTTGGGCGGGATGTCCGCCACCGTCATCTCCTTGGTCGTTTCCTGCGTTGCCAGCAGCCGCAACTGCGCTTCGAGATCGTGGTAGAAACGCTTCTCGTACGCCGCCAAGCGCTGGTAGCGTTCCTCCGCTGGCATTTCCTGCAGACGTTGCCGGGCAACGCGAATCGAATCAGCCAACGCGTCCAACCGGCGCTGGCTTTCGACGTCTTCGTTCGCCGTCGCTTGGCGCTGCAGCTGCCCGACGCGCAACCGCAAGGCCGCCAGGGAACGCAGCAACGCCTCCTCGTCGGCGGGATCGGCGGCGGGCACATTGAATCGAATGTCTTGCACATGCTCCCCGATGGCGGCAATCAGTTTGGCCTTCTCCGCTTGTCCCTCCGGTATCAACTCCGCAATGCTGTGGACGATCGCAACTGTCGGCAAACCGGTGAGACTATGATGCATGCGGCGCGCTGCCGACAGGTCGTCAACCACCACGGCCGCGAAGATGCTGGATTCGGCATCAGGGGAACGCAAAAGACGCAGTTCTGCCTCGACCGAAGCCAGGCCTTTCGATTGCAGGTTCAGGACGTTGTAATCAAACCGAATCTGCCACCCCAACAGGCCAGCCATGACGGTGATGACACCGCACACGGCCAGCACCAGCACGGGCCTGCGCAACAGGGCTTCATTGAACCGATGGGCCGCCGCCTGGGCGGGGATGTGAGTGGATTCACTGCGACGACGCACCAACAACAGCAGGCTCGGCAGCACCAACATGGTGATGAAAGTGGCGATAATCAGTCCGCCACCGGCGATGAGTCCAAGCTCGGACACCCCTTTGAATCCGCTCAGCATCATCGCAAAAAAGGCCGCGGCATTCGTCAGTCCCGCCGTCAGGATGCTGGGGCCGGTGCACTCCACCGCGTGGATGACGGCGTCCTTGCGCGACGCTCCCTGGCTCAATTCCTCCTCGAAACGCGCAATCAACTGGATACTAAGATCAATCCCCAACCCCAGCAGCATCACCGCAAAGGTGACAGTGATGATATTCAGGTGGCCAACGGCCAACGTCGCCCACCCCAGGCTCATCGCCAACACCAAGATCATGCACAACACCCCCAGGATCGGCCGTAACAACTCGCGAAACCCGATGGCGAAGATCACGGCGATCAACACCAGCGTCAGCAACGTCGCCCGCGTGGCGTCGCGTTGCGACGCGAGCATCTCGTCGTAATCCAGGACCGGTTCCCCGGTCAGGTTGATCGCCACGTTCGGAAACTGGGCGCCGACTTCGGCCATGATGCGGCGCAGCTTGGGAATCGTCGCGTCATGGGGCGCCATTTCGCCGTCCAGTTCGCCTCCGCGCGGATGCACCAACAAGATGAAGATCTTGCCCTTGTTGAAGACTTGATAGCCCTGCCACTGCATCTGCTGTTCTGCTTCGCTGACCATCTCCTCGCTGAAAAAGGCGCTCGCCCAAGGCGTGAGCAAATCATTGCCGGCCTTCTCCACGGGAACCGTCCCCAGTTGGTTGATGATGGCGGTGATGGTCGGCAGGAACTCCTCCATCTGTCGACGCTCGGCCACCGAGGCATCGGCCATGACCATCAACATCCGCCGCATCGAATCAAAGAACGTATCCAGCTTCGAACGGTGCTGCAGGATGTCCACCAACTGGCGAAACTCCTTCACCGCGCCACCGATCTGGCGGAGTTCGTCCGGCGACAAGTAGTAGAGGAACCAGCTCTTCAGCGCGTCGAAATCCACCCGGTAATAGAGGTCATCCATCGAGAAGCGTTGCGCCAGCTTCGCGTCGGCAGCATGCGGGTTGTTGGAGGCTGTGACCAACGCCGAGACCAAGGCATCAACGACAACACGATTCTGTTCGGGGCTGTCGCTCTCGACCAGGAGGATGTAGTCCTCCTCCGCACGAAACTCCCGCGCATATTCGCTGTAGAGGCGCCAGTATTCGCTGTCGCGACCGATCAGATCGTTGCGGCTGGTCTTGAACTGTAGATTGCAGGCGGTGTAAATGCCTGCCACCAACGCCAACGCGGCGCCCAAGCCGATGAACAACTTCGGCCAACGGCAAAGCACATGAGCAAGGCTGCGGAGATATTGGCGACGCTGTTCCATTCCTTTGTTTCCTTCTAACTTGTGGCGCCCAGAGATCGGAAGAGCAAGATCGGAAGAG
>JBFZFE010000260.1:0-4418 GCA_041306525.1 Verrucomicrobiota bacterium
CGGCTCACCGGCACCCAAGGCTCCAACACCTGGGTCTTAGTCACGGAAAAACAGCACGCCGTGACCTGCGAGGGGAACACGTTCGTCATCACCGCGCCCGGCGGCGCGACGCTGCGCGGGACGGTCGTGCGTCCCGCCAAGGCCACGCTCCGCGTCGCCGAGCAGGCCCATGTGCAGGAGATCAACTACCGCGGCAGCCACGCCCACCGGCGGTTCGACACCAAGCTCATCCAGGTCGCCGGCCAGGATCGCGACCAAGATTTCCTGGTCGTGATGACGATTCAGAAGGGCCAAGCCCCCGTCGTTGCCAGCGCGAACGACGGCGTAACAATCGGGAAGCGAACGGTGCGTTTTGACGGCACCAAGTTGACCCTCGAACCGGCCGTGAAGAACTGACCTGTCAATGCGCGCACGTGACCAAATCAGGCGGGGTTTGACTGACCGGAAATCTGGTTCCGCCGGGCCGGGTGTTGCGTGGGGTGGGGGTCAGGGCTTAACGTCAGCGCCGACATGGTGGCCGGCGAGGGTTGGTGAAGGGGTAGGTTTTGCATCCGTTGCCGGCGACGATCACGACGGGCGATCCGTTGCGGGTGACGGTAAGCGGTCGGGACCCGCGGTTCTGGGTGGTGCTCTATGCCGGTCATGGCGAACCGCCGTGCGTGCCGAATGCCGGCGCGCGCTTGGAGAGTGTGTTGAACGAGGCCGGAAGGCGGGTGCGGTCTGCCGCCGGTCAAGAAAGGATCCGATGCGAACATTGATCACAGGACTGGGATGCTGGTTGCTGGCGGCCACGTTGGCGGTCGCCGACGAGGGCCGGTACCATTTGGAGTTGCGCGGGACGGCGCTGGGGACGGCGGCCGCCGAGGAGGACGAGGGCGGCGCGGCGGCGGGTGCGGCGGGGGTGCAGGTGTTCGTGCTCGAACGCCAACGCGACGCTTGGTTCCCGACGTTTGCCAGCGACGCGCCGTTTGCGCGCGGCGTGATCCGGTCGGCCAGCCGCACCGGCGCGCAGTGGCAGGTTGTGGCGGATGTTTTGACCGGTGAGCCCGGGCGCCGGCGCGACTGGCACAAGTCGCAGATGTTGCTTGGCGAATACCGGTTCACGTTCCAAGCCGTGGCCGGCAAGATCACGGGCACGTGGGAAGGGCCGGCCGGCAAGGGCGCACTGGCCGGGAATGTCGCGCCGTTGCGGGCGTGGGAGTTGCCGGCGGCGGCGCAGGCCGGGGAGCATCCGCGGTTTCTGTTGCGCAAGGAAGACCTGCCGGCCTTGAAGGCGAAGGCGCAGACGGAGTGGGGGAAGGCGATGCTGAAACAAATGGCGGAACCGGGTTGGTCGCGGTCGGGGACGGCGGTCGCGCAGGGGTTGCTCTATCAACTGACCGGCGAGCGCCGGTATGCGGAACAGGCCCGGCAACTCATCGCCGACGATATGCGGTCGGGTTGGTGGCAGGCCATCGGGCCGATCCACGATCCCGCGCACAAGGCGACGGAGGCAATGTTCGCTTACGATCTGGTCCACGACACGTACAGCCCGGCGGAACACGCGAAGTTGCGGGCGTTTCTGCGAGAGAAACTCCAGTTCATGTTCAACTACGCCGAGATCAACTCGGGCAACGGTCACCCGCATTCCAACTGGAGCGCACAATACCGGGCCGGCGTGGGCATGGTCGCGCTGGCGCTGTTGGCCGACCCGGCGGCGGAGTTGCCGGCCACGATGGCTTGGGAGCCGGTGAAGGTGGCGCCCGTGACGAGTGGCGAGGGGCCGGTCTTGCCGATCAACGACGCGCCATTGCGGAAATGGCTCTATACCGGGCCGCTCAATATGGGATTGGAATACGACCCGACGCCGGCGTTGGCGGGCACGCCGTTCAAGATGTTGGTGAAGGAGAAGCCGCGCGCGGACCAGGTGTCGGGCCGGTTCCGGCAGGCCATCGAGTTCAAGAACGCCAGGCCAAGCGTGCCGAACAAGGGCACGCTCGGCGATGATTTGCAACCGTTGACGAAAGAAGTCACGGTCACCTACCAGCCGATTCCTGAGAAGGAGTTGATCGCGGCCAACGAATACGTCGAGAAGTTTGGCGCGCCCGGCCAGGTCCATCTCTGGCGGGCGGCGGGGCTGCAGGGTTTTCAGACGATCTTCTTCCGCGCCATCATCGAGAACCCGGTCGGTCAGTACGTGCAGGTCAGACTTACCAGCACCAGCAAGAATGACGACTGGCGCTACTTGAACAGTTGCCTCTACATCTCCGGCCAGAAGTTCACGCAGTCGGGCATCCTCTGGTTGGAACCGGGCCGGCATCCCGTGGTGCGGCAGGTCACGGTCTGCCCGATCACCACGGCGCATGTCCGGCATCATCTCTACGACGAAGTGTGGTTGCGACCGGTCGGCGCGGAGATCGTCGCCCAAGCCCGCGCGGTGCGCCACGCCGAGGCGGAGTTCCGGCGGCGCGTGGTCGCCGCGGTCAAACCGCGCTACGCGGAACTGGGCCGTCCCGATATCGACGCGCTCATCTGGTTGCCGGTGGCGCGGGGGTACATGGAACGCTACGCCACCATCGCGATCAGCGAACGCGGCTGGCACAGCGCGGGCCAGTGTTACACGCAACATCCGTTGCTCGTCGCGCTGCCGTTCTTCCACGCGTGGCGCAACGCGACCGGCACCGAGGTGACGGCCAGCCCGAATCTCGGTTGGTATCTCGGCCAAGCGACGGCGCGGACGGTGTTCAGCGACGAGTGGGCGCGGATGCAGGATTACGGACGCGGCGGCGGGCCCGTCGGCGTGGATTTGTTTGGACGCGGCTTGGCCAGCGTGCCGCCGGCGATTCGCGGCGCGGTGTTCGCCGCGTGGCAGAAGACGCGGGCGTTGACGGACGCCAAGAAGTTCAGCGCGCCGGAGGGCGCGGTCGAGACGCTCGACCCGATGAGCGCGGCGTTTACGCTGGTGAACTGGCCCGGCGACGGACGAGCCGGCGGCCTGTCCTTACCGAAGGCGATCGTGGATTCGCAGCGGCTGGGTTACACGATGCGGAACCGGTGGCAGGATGGCGATGACATTGCCGCGGTCTTCACCGGCTTCCGTCATCCCGGTGGCGATTGGGTGTGCGAGGGGGCGCCGCTGGATCTGCGGTTGCAGGGACTGGGCGTCGAGTGGCTCGTGCGCGGCAACAGCATCGTGACCGGCATGACCAGCACCGTGGCCCTCGAGGGGGTCAAGACCGAACCGCAAGACGTGACGCAACGTTCCTGCGCCACGGCGGCCGACGGTTCGGCCATCGTGACGCTGGCCCACAAGATGGGGTTGCGCAGTTTTGCCGTGGACTACTCCGGCGCGAGCGGCGCGCCGGCCTTGTTCGTGTTGGCCGACAAGATCACTTACCGCCCGGCGCCAGCCAGGAAACCCGCGGCGAAACCCGTCACGAAGGATGATGTGCCCGGCGAGCCGCCGCGCGAGTCGCTCCGCGCCCCACCGCACCGTTGGCGGCTGGTGACCGATGCCGGCAACCAAGTGGCGGTCGAGCCGGGCGGGTTCACGATTACCGGACCGAACGGCGCGACGTTGCGCGGCACGATCATTGCGCCGGCCAAGGCGACGCCGACGGTGGCAGACGCCACGCACAATATTGAGATCAACTACCGGTTTGATCACATCAACGGCTCGTTCACCCGCAAGGTCATCAGCGTGGCTGGTGACGACAACTTCCTCGTCGTGTTCACGCTCCAGAAAGGCGCCGCGCCGCCCGTGACGGTGGAGGGCGACACCGTGCGCCTCGGCCAGCAGACCGTGCGCTTCGACGGCGAGAAAATCGTGCTCGGCCGTTTTGCCGGCGCCGCGCCGCCGCCGAACGCGCGACCGACAAGTGGGGCACCGGCGGGAACCGCCGGTTCCCCGTGAAATGGCAACCATCACCCCCTTGAAAGACGCGAGCATCCACGACGCATGGCGGCCGATCCGGTTGGCCGTGCTGGAATGAGAACGGAGCTACCCATGACAACCACCAAGAACGTGCCCACTTTGCCGCGGTCCCTCGATAACGCGTTGTTCCACGGCGCCGCCTGGTACCCGGAACTGTGGCGCGACCGCATGGACGAGGACTTGCGCCTGATGCGCGCGGCGGGGATCAACCTCGTGCGCGTGGCCGAGTTCGCCTGGAGCAGCCTGGAACCGGCCCCGGGCCGCTACGACTGGGCGTGGCTCGATGAAGCGTTCGCCAAATGTCAGGCCGCCGGCATCGCGGTCATCCTCGGCACGCCCTCCTGCACGCCGCCGTTGTGGCTGACCCGTCGGTATCCCGAGATTCTGCGCGTGGACGTGGACGGCCGGCCCTTCGGCCACGGGTCGCGCGGACACGCCAGCCACGTGTCGCCGGTCTACCGGCGGGAAGTGGCGCGGATCGTCGGCGCCCTGGCCAAACGGTACG
>JBFZFE010000261.1:0-3591 GCA_041306525.1 Verrucomicrobiota bacterium
GGGGACCGGCCCGCGTTTCGACTTGGTGGCCAGCACGATTGTCGGTGGCCGCAGCCGGTGGGGTGAATGGCGTCGCGTGCCGCGGGAAGACCAGGCCGAAGTTGCCAAGATCAATGCTGCCGTGCGCAAGGCGTTGCTGGCACAGCTCGACAAGGGACAGTTCGTGCCCGCGGTCTTCGAGTTGTTCCGCGCAACCCGCCAAGGTGATAAGTGGAGCGACTACACAAGCGGTGAGGATGTTCTCGAGAAGATGATCACCAAGAAGACATTGCTCACGAACAGTTACCGGCCCAATGCATCGATTCGCAGCGCCGCGGTGACCTATCAATGGCTTGTGCGCAGTGAGTTCCCGAAGCTGGCCGTGAAGTACCCGGTGGAATCGGCGTTCGACGATTTGCTGGTCGAGGAAGCGCAGCAGAGTGGTTTTCTCGATGGTGTTTACTGGCAGTACGGCAAGGACGCGCAACGCAAGGTGGCCAATGCCGCCGCGCAGCAGTTGCAGCGCTTCGACACGGCGCCGCTGGGCTATGGTGACGCGCCGGCGGTGTATTCGCGCGACTCATTCTGGGACTGGCACGCGCGCGCGATGAACGCCGACGCGGCGCTGCGCGATGCGTTGTTGGCGAAGCTCGAATCCTGGCATGGCAAGACGCGGTTCGATGGGTACGCGATGGGGGCGGGTTGGTTTGCGGTCCATGCCGACACGGCGACGCGCGCCGAATATTTTGCGAAGCTCGGCGAGGTCGTGAAGCGCTTGCAGGCGTCACCAACCCGGCAGGGATTCCTGCGGGTAAACGCCGTGGCGCGCGTGGCGTCCAAACCCGAGACCTTGACCGATGCGGAGTTGACCACGTTGCGGGTGTTCGTGACCGATGTTGGGCCGGCGAACTGGTACAGCAATGCTGGTTTTGAGGATCTGGTCAGCGTGGTGCAGAAAGGGTTGCTGGCCAAGGGGCGACGCGGTGAGTTTCTGGCCGTGGTGCCGCACGCCTGGCGCGTGGCGCGCAACACCGGCAATGCCAGCCTGCCCCGCGCGCTGGCGCAGTTGGCCGACGCGCAGTTGAAAGCCAAGGAGAACGAATTCGCCTCGGCCTTGAGCGCGGCGGGTTTGGAGCTGATGAACGCCGAGTTGCCGGCGGACTCGCGCACGACGCTGGTTTCGCTGCGGTCGCAGTCGTTGTTGAGCATCGGGGGAGCGATCCCGGTCGAGCGCAACGACCCGCGGTACCCGGTCTATGCCGCCCAGTCAGCCTTCAATGCCGGCAACTTCCAGAATGCCTGGGAGATTTACGCCCCGCATGCCGAGCGCGTGTTGGGCATGATCAAGGAGCTCGACCCGCGTTTCACGATCTGGTTGATCAACGAGAACGCCAAGCACCAGCAGTTCGACGGGGCGGAAACGCTCGCCCGGCAATTGTTGCCGTGGATGGAGAGCGCGGGGGGCACGGTGGACGCCGAGACACGAGCGCGGCTGCTGATTGCGTACGCGAACATCTCGTTTGAACGCCGCGAATATCCGAAGGCCCGGGCTTTGTTCGAGCGCATTGTCGCGGCGGAGGAGTTCGATGGGACACAGGCCAAGGACGAGGCGGAATTGCGCATTGCCGAGAGTGACCGGCTGACGAAGCAGTACGACAAGGCCTTTGAGTTGCTGGACAAACTGACCCGCCGCAAGAACCGCTCGGTGCAGATGGAGGCGTTCTATCAACTCGCCCGTTTGAAGTATGAGCAGGAAGATTTCCAGGACGCCCGGCAGTTCCTCGACCAGGTCTTCATGCGCGCGCCCGACCACGCCGAAGGCCGCATTCTGGAAGGCAATCTCGACCTGAAGATGAAACGCCTGATCGAGGCGACCGAGGTCAAGGTCGGCCTGACGACCAGCCAGCGGATCCTCGTTCCCGGCCGGCCGTTGAAGGTCCGGCTGGAAGACCAGAACCTCTCGACCGTTGGCAAGGCCGTCAGCATTGAGATTCGCGCCTGGACCGAGAGCGGCGACGAGGAGGTCTTCAACCTCGTGCCTTTTGGCGATTCGAAGACGAAGTTCGAGGGCTCGATTGGCACCGCGTTGGCGGCCGTGGAGAAGGGCGACAAGGTGTTGCAGGTGCTGGGCGATGACGTGATCCGGTATGATTATTCCGACCGGTTCAAGAAGGCCCACAACGTCACCAGCGAGCCTTTCGTGCTCAATGTCGCCACCGATTCCGAGTTGTACGCCTCCTCGGGACGCATCCTGTCGCGCGACGAGGTCGCGGAACGGCAGATGGAGGAGTTGTTGCGCGAGAAGCTGCAGATGGAGAAACAACAAGCCGACAAGATCGCCCTGAGTTTCGTGCGGCCCGCCGACCAGGTCAAACCCGGCAACAAGATCAATGTGCGCGTCGTGGATCCCGACCGCAGCACGACGGCCGGTGCTGACACGGTGTTGGTGAAGGTGCAGGCCAGCAGCGGCGATGCCATTACCGGCTTCATGTTGAAGGAGACCGACACGCATTCGGGCATCTTCGAAGGCTCGGTCCCCACGGCCTCCGCCCAAGCCACGGCGGTGGCGTCGAACTCCGAGGAAGGCAAGCAGCCCAGCTTTCCCATCTCGGCCGGTGACCATCCCGCGTGGGTGGCGTTGGCCGACAACATCCGGCCCAAGCTTTTTTCGGTCGATCTCAATGACAACGTCGTCTTGGGCAAACTCAACGTCCGCAGTGACGTCGCTGGCCACAAGCTGAAGAAGTTCAGCCTGCAGACTTCGTTGAACGGTCGCGACTTCACCACGCTCGCCGCGTGGCCCCAGACGCATCAACCGTGGGGCGGGGAACTCACGCTCGCTGTCGCGAAGCTCGACGCCAAAAAGACGTTGGCCACGCCAACGGACATCCATTCCTATCTCCAGTTTGGTCATCTGGAGAAAGGCAACAGCCTGATTGTGGCCAACCCGAAATCACTCGCCGTCAACATGGAGCAGTACCTGGCCGGCAAGATCGCGGCGACAGAAACCTATGTGGCCCATTTGCGCGGGGCGTTCTATCTCGACAGCCGGCAGGTGCGCACGCTGCGTTTCGACCGCAAGGGCGGCGATGCGGCGACCAAGGTCTTGTATTACGTCGATGGCGAACCGGTGGTGGCCGGTGGCACCCGCACCGAGCCGTTGCCTCCCGAGGTGAAGAAGTCTTTCGCCAAGGGCGTGCATCGTCTCGACATCTACGTCATCAGCACGCCCAAGGCAGGCATCAAGCTGGACGTGCTCTGGGACATCGAGCAGGCGCCGTACATGGCAGTTTGCCCGATCGAGCCCTTCGATCCCGCCCGGTACCCGCAGATTCGTGAGGAAGTGTTCGTCGCTCCCGCGCAGGTGACCGCCGGCAAGGGCAATGAATCCTTCGACTTCACCTTCGCCCCGAACAGTCGCGCCCGCGTGGTGCGGTTTGTCTTGGAGGACTTCGAGACCGACTCGCCCGCGATTTCGCGGGTCACGTTGCACGACGCGGCCGGCAAGCAGATTCTGCCGACCCAGCAGGACTTGACCAAGTTGAAGGAGAACAAGACGCTGGAGATCATCCCCGGAGACAAGATCACCATCACCTATGAGGACAGATCGGA
>JBFZFE010000262.1:0-2679 GCA_041306525.1 Verrucomicrobiota bacterium
CGGGTTGGTGGTAGAAGAACGCGCCATGACCGATCTGGAAAACCAATTGCTCGCCCTTCGCACTGAAGCCGAAGCCGCCATTGCCGGCTGCGCCGACTTGTCGACGTTGACGCAGGTCAAAGCCAAGTTCATCGGCGCGCAAGGCGCTGTCACCAACGCGCTCAAGCAGCTCGGCGCGTTGCCCAAGGAAGACAAGCCGCGCGTCGGCAAACTGGCCAACGAGGTCAAGACTGTCCTAGCCGTGGCCGTCGAGCGCAAGCAGGAGGAACTCGAAGCCAAGGCCGCCACGGCGGGCCCGGTCATCGACAAGACCTTGCCGGGACGGCTCCACAAGCTCGGGCATCAACATCCGCTCACCCAGATTTTCGAGCAGACCGTCGGCATTTTCCGGCGCATGGGGTTCGCCGTTGAGGACGGTCCCGAGATCGAGGATGAATGGCATTGTTTCGACGCGCTCAACACGCCCGCCGATCACCCGGCCCGCGATATCCAGGACACGTTGTACGTGGATCTGCCCAAGGGCGAGCATGGCCGGTATTTGTTGCGCACGCATACCTCACCGGTCCAGATCCGCACGATGCTGCGTCAGAAGCCGCCGATCCGCATCGTCGCGCCCGGTCGCGTGTTTCGTCGCGACAACCCCGATGCGACCCACAGCCCGACCTTCCATCAGATCGAGGGGTTGTACGTCGACAAGAACGTCACCGTGGCCGACCTCAAGGGGACGGTTGAGTTCTTCTTCCAACAACTGCTCGACCCGCAGACCAAGGTCCGGTTCCGTCCGCATTTCTTCCCGTACACCGAGCCGAGCTTTGAGATCGACCTGAGCACGCCGCATTTCCGCGCCCGCGGCAAGGAATGGATTGAGATTGCCGGCTGCGGCATGGTGGATCCGAACGTGTTCAAGGCAGTCGGCTATCCCGATGACGCCTATACCGGCTGGGCTTTCGGTTTCGGCATCGAACGCCTGGCGATGATCCAATACGGCATCACCGACATCCGCTTGTTCACCGAGAACGACGTCCGTTTCCTCGAACAGTTCTGACCTGCCATGCCGGTAGCCGCTGGCTCAACTTGACGGCGGCAACGGCAGAGAATCGGCTAGACACAGGGGCGGCAATCGGTAGGATGCAGCGCGTTTTCTGCATGGGCAATCTCGTTCAACAACAATGGCTGATCCCGTTCCTGCCGCTGGTGGCAGCCGCGGTGCAGTCGCTCTTGCCGCGGCGGATGCGCAAACTCTCGGCGGGCATCTGCATCACCGCGATGGGGTTGTCCTGCGTCTTGGCCGTGCGCGCGTTCCTCAGCACAGTCGGGCACCACGAGCCCGAAACGGCGCGGGCGATCTGGAACTTCACCTGGTTCACCTTCGGCACCACGAAGCTCGAACTCGGTTTCATCCTCGACCCGCTCACGGCCGGGATGGCGGTGATGGTGACCTTTGTCGGGTTCTGGATCTTCGTCAACGCCACCGGCTACATGCATGAGGACGAGAACTTCACGCGGTTCTTCTGTTTCCTGTCGCTCTTTGCCGCGGCGATGCTGGGCCTGGTCGTTTCCAACAACCTGCTGATGCTGTTCATGTGCTGGGAACTGGTCGGCCTGTGCAGTTACCTGCTGATCGGGTTCTGGTACCACAAACCGAGCGCGGCGGCGGCGATGAAGAAGGCGTTCATCACCACGCGCATCGGCGACGTGGGCTTCTTCCTCGGCATCCTGTTCCTCTACTGGCAGACCGGTACGCTCAATCTGTACACGCCCGAGGGTACCGGCGCGTTGCAGCAGGCGACGGCGTTGGCCAACATCCCCGGCTGGTTCGGCTGGAGCATGGCGACCACGATTGCGGTGCTGCTGTTCATCGGCGCGATGGGCAAGAGCGCACAGTTCCCGCTGCACGTGTGGTTGCCGGACGCGATGGAAGGTCCGACACCCGTCAGCGCGCTGATCCATGCGGCGACGATGGTCGCGGCCGGTGTGTTCATGGTCGGGCGCATGTTTGCGCTGTTCACGGCCGGGGCCGTCGAGGGCGGGACGACGTTCGCGATGGACATGGTGTTGTGGGTGGGGTGCATCACGGCAGTGTTCTCCGCGACAATTGCCGTGGCGCAATTCGACATCAAACGCGTGTTGGCGTACTCGACCTGTTCGCAGCTCGGGTTCATGGTCATGGCGCTCGGGGCTGGTGGGCTTTCGGCGGGGCAGTTCCATCTCCTGACGCATGCCTTCTTCAAGGCGTTGCTGTTTCTCGGGTCCGGCTGCGTCATCATCGGCACGCATCACGAACAGGACATGCGCAAGATGGGCGGGCTGCGCAAGTACATGCCGATTACGTTCGCCTGCTATCTGATTGGCATGCTCGCTCTGGCTGGGGTGCCGCCCTTTGCCGGGTTCTTCTCCAAGGATGAAGTGTTGCTGGTGACGTTCCATCGCTCCAAGCTCGCGTGGGGTTTGGCGACGTTTGCGGCGTTCCTGACGGCGTTTTACATGACGCGGCAGATGTACATGGTCTTTGCCGGCAAATGGCGCGGGGGGCGGGATGAGGCACATCCGCACAGCCAACATGCCGAGGCGCATGGCGTGAAGAATGACGCGCACGGGCATGGCCATGGCCACGAACCGCACGAGGTGCCGTGGAACATGTGGCTGCCGATTGCGGTGTTGAGCGTGTTTGCGGTGTTG
>JBFZFE010000263.1:0-5014 GCA_041306525.1 Verrucomicrobiota bacterium
GTGAAGCTGTCGTAGTTATCGATTACCAGCAACATGCGCGCGGACCGTACGCCAGGAACGCCGATGGGCCAAGTGAAAATTACGCTTGCGGGTGCGCAAGGGCTGCTGCATTTTCCCTCCCATGCAACAGCCTCCTCCCCTCGCCCGTCCTGCCTCGCCCGCGCCCAAACGCACCGGTTGGGTGGTTTACGCCCTCCTGGCGACATTTCTGCTTTGTTTGAGCGTGCTCATGAACTTCGGTTTGTTTGCTGCCGCATTGGGCGGCGAGGGACGCAAGGGGCGGACCCAGGAGTTGCAGTTCCAGGAGTACCTGTTGCAGGGCGACACGGACTTGGCGGACAAGATTGCGGTGGTTTACCTGACCGGGGTGATTTCGAGCGGACGCGATCATGCGTTCACCGAAGAAGGCATGGTTGGGGATTTGCGTTTGCAGCTGGAACGGGCAGTCGAAGACAAACGCGTCAAGGCCATCATCCTGCGCATCAATTCACCCGGTGGCGAGGTGGTGGCCTCGGATGCGATTTACCGGGCGGTGGCGGAGGCCCGCAAAGAAAAGCCGGTCATCGCCAGCATTGAGGCCGTGGGCGCCAGTGGTGGCTACTACGCTGCGCTCGGGGCATCCCATATCATCGCCAATGACGTCACCATCACCGGCAGCATTGGCGTCATCATGCAGAGCTTCACCTTCGGCGAGATGATGGACAAAGTCGGGCTCAAATCACACACGTTCAAATCTGGTCGCTACAAGGATTTGCTCAATCCGACCCGGGAACCCACCCCTGAGGAGAAGGAACTGGTCCAGACGTTGATCATGGAAGTTTACGAGAAATTCGTTGGCGTCGTGGCTGAGGAGCGCAAGATGCCCGTCGGCGATCTCAAGCAGGGCATGGCGGATGGACGGATTCTGTCGGGCCAACAGGCATTGAAGGCGGGATTCATCGACAGCCTCGGCGGTTTCGATGAAGCCATCGAGAAGGCGTCCGAGTTGGCGAAAATTGAGGAGGCACAAGTCGTCACTTACCGGCCGATGTTTTCCCTGCGGCAACTCCTCCAGATGTTCAGCAAACTGGAGACGCCCAAGATTCAGGTCCAGATCGCGCCCGGCGCGCCGAAGTTGGAAGCCGGCAAGCTCTACTATCTGCCGGCATACATGTTTCAGTGACGCGCGGCCAGTTCGCAAAGCGTCGCGACCAGACCGTCGATGGTGTGCTCCGCCGCCTCGGCGGCAACCGGTAACTTCCGTGCCTTGAGCGTCGCCGTTGTCTGCGGCCCGATGCTGATGAACTGGAGGCGCCGATGTTTCTTGCGCAGCGCGGCAACGTCCATCAATTCGCAGAAGTTGTTCACCGTTGATGAACTGGTGAACGTGATGAAATCCGCACCGTCGTCCTGCAACCGCGCCCGGTGACCATTGCGGTCCTCCGTATCCGGCACCGTCTGGTAGGCATCCAGGTCGTCAACCATCGCTCCCAAGTCCTCCAAGCCGCGCGCCAACTTCTTGTCGGCAATATCAGCGATGGGCATCAGGAACTTCAGATTCTCGACACTGACTTCCTCCTTGAACGCCTTCAACAACGCCTCGGCGGTAAACTCCTTGGGCTGCAAATCCACCGTCAGATGCAAGGCGGCCAGTTTTTGCGCGGTGGCGGGGCCAACGGCCGCGATGCGCAAACCACCGAGGTCGCGCAGATCGGGATGAGTCGTGAAAAACTCGTTGAAGAATCCATCGACGCCATTGGGACTCGTGAATACCAGCCAATCGTAGGTCCCGATGCTCGCGATCCCCTCCCGCAGCGGCGCAAGCGACTTGGGCGGCTTGATGGCGATGGTCGGGATCTCCAGGACTTCCGCGCCGAGGTCCGTGAGCTGACGCGACAACTCACTGGCTTGTGTCCGCGTTCGCGTCACCACCACGCGTTTGCCGAACAGCGGGCGTTTCTCGAACCAGTTCAACGTCGCCCGCAATTTCACCACCTCGCCGATGATGGTGATGGCCGGTGGCTTGAGTTCAGCCTTTTGCGCCACCTGCGCAATGGTCGCGAGCGTGCCGGTAATGGTGCGCTGCTGTCCCGTTGTTCCCCAACGGATCATCGCCACGGGCAAATCACGCGCGGCGCCGTGCTTGATGAGTTGATCGGAAATTTCGCCGATCCGTTCGACGCCCATCAGGATCACGCGCGTCCCGAAAAACTTCGCGACTGACTCCCAGTTGACCTGCGTCTCGGCCTTGGTGGGATCCTCGTGCCCGGTCACCACCATGAACGCCGTGGCCACGGCGCGATGGGTGACCGGTATCCCGGCGTAACTCGGGGCCGCAATCGCGGAACTGATGCCGGGCACGACTTCAAACGGGATGCCGGCTTTGGCCAGTTCCTCGGCTTCTTCACCGCCCCGGCCGAAGACGTACGGGTCACCGCCCTTCAAACGCGTCACAACCTTGCCAGCCTTGGCCTTCTCCACCAGCAGCGCATTGATGCCTTCCTGCGACAACGTGTGCTTGCCGGCCGATTTGCCGACGTAAATCACCTCGGCCCCTTCCCGGGCGTGCCGCAACAACGCTGGATTGGCCAGATAGTCGTAAACAAGGACATCCGCCGCCGCGATGCATTCCACACCACGCACCGTGATCAACCCGGGATCCCCCGGCCCTGCTCCGACTAAAAAGACTTTTCCTGTATTGTTCATGCCGTCCTCAGTTTGGGTAGCGCGCCGCGCAAGCACCCGCCATGGAAGTGAAGCTGCGCCCCGGCAAGCTCCTTGTCGTCACCGCAGAACAACTCGCCATCGGGCCGCAAGACACACTTGCCGACGTGTTCAACGGGCAATGCTTCCACTAAACGGCGGCCCTGCTCCAACATGGCGTGCCACTTCCGCGACAACTCCGCGGCATCAGGCGGCGGTCCGTTGAACGCGAGTTGTGAGACTTCAGCCGCCGAGTAGCGTCCCGAACGGCCCGCTTGCTCCAGAATGGCATGCGGTGTGAACCCGGGATCCTTGCCACATGCTGCCCATGCCAGATAACCCAGCGGCTGCATCCGTTCGTGGCAACTGATCACATCCACCCAGTCACGGACCTCCAACCTTCCGACCAGCGCCAAGACTTTGTTCGTCGCCAAGTCAAACGGATGGAGCACCAGTCCAAAATCGGCGTCGTACACCAACGGGAAGAAACGGAAAGCACTGTCGGCCGCCCACTGCAGAATCACGGAGTTGGCACCCCTTCCCACCGTTGCTTCGACGAAACTCCTGTGTTCGCGGACCAGTTCCACTTTGTATCCCTTGGCAACCAGCAGGTCACGATCACTCTCCCAGCAAGCCATCACGGCCTCCGCTGAGTCATGAAACAA
This sequence comes from Verrucomicrobiota bacterium, assembly GCA_041306525.1. Taxonomy (GTDB): domain Bacteria; phylum Verrucomicrobiota; class Verrucomicrobiia; order Palsa-1439; family Palsa-1439; genus JBFZFE01. The sequence continues at coordinate 3,348 of JBFZFE010000263.1, forward strand.
GTCCACGTCCTTGGAAATGCGCGATGCGCCGATCAGGGAGTTCAGGGCCACGCCACCGGCAACGTAGCTTTCCCCGTTCTGCACCCGCTGGGCCGCGATTAACCGGCAGATTTCACGTTGGAATTGTGTGAGAGCCATTGCTTCAGGGGGGCCACTTTTCGCAGCGCAGCCACGTCGCCGTGCCGTTCGATCGACTGGAGAACGTGCAGTGCGTCAACCGGGGTTGACGGATAGTAGTCATCGCGCAAAAACCACAAGCAACGCTGCCGGTACTCGTCTACCAGAGCGCTAACCTGTCGCATGACGCTTGCCAGATCCTGCTTCATTGCGCCAGCACCCTAGCGGAAGCCGCGGGTCAAGACAAGCCAGCGGCGGCACGTTGGCCAAGGTTGATCGGGTCCGCCTGCTGGCCGGTAAGGGCGACTCGTTGGATTGCCGGGCTGAATCGGGCGGCGGTGAGGCGAAGATCGCGGCCGCTGGCAGTCGCATGGGCGGCGAACGGGAGTTGGCAGCCGCCGCCGATGGCGTGGAGGAAGGAGCGTTCCGCCTCGACGCAAGCGCGGGTCTCGGCGTGGTTGATCGCGGCGAGCAACTGGAGTGTGCGGGCATCATCCGAGCGGCATTCGCAAGCGATGGCCCCCTGCCCCACGGCCGGTATCATGACGTCGAGCGGGATCGGCTGGAAATGGTATTGAGGCCAGTGGGGCTTGATCGCCAATCGGTTCAGCCCGGCAGCCGCGAGGATGGTGGCGGCCCAGTCGCTGTTCTCGCCCAACTTGCGCAGCCGGGTGTCGACGTTGCCGCGGATTTCCACCACATCCAGATCCGGACGCGCCGCGAGCAGTTGGGCGCGCCGACGGATGCTGCTGGTGGCGACCCGGGCGCCTTGCGCCAAGCCGGTCAACGCGACTGGTTCACGGGTGATCAGCACATCACGGGGATCTTCGCGTTCCAGAACCGCGCCAATCGCCAAACCAGCCGGCAAGGTTGTCGGGAGGTCCTTCAGGCTGTGAACGGCGAGATGGATGGTCCCGGCAAGCAATTCGTCTTCGATTTCCTTGGTGAAAAGTCCTTTGCCACCGGCGGCGGCCAAGGAGGCTTGCTGGAAGCGGTCGCCACTGGTCTTGATGATCTTGGTTTCGACCGGCAGGCCCGGATGAGCCGCGCGCAAAAGGCCGGCCACCAGATTGGTTTGGGCCAAGGCCAGCGGACTGCCGCGGGTGCCGATGACAAGAGCCATCATGATGCGGGCACGACTTGCGGCTCGGCGGTTGGCGGTTGATAACGCTGGTGGAGCGCGGGACGGTTCTGGTCAAACCACTCGGCCAACCGCAGGACTCGTTCGCCGATCAACTCGCGGCAGGCCGTGATTTCACGCTCGCGCGCCGCGAGGTTCTCGGCGGCAATCTGCTGCAGATCATCCATGTCGTAGAGGAAAACGCTTTCCATGTCGCCGCAATTGCGCTCGATGTCGCGCGGCACTCCGATGTCGATGAGGAACAACGGGCGATGGTGGCGCGCTTTCATCAGCGGCGTCAGTTTCTCGGGCGTGATGATCGGGTGTGGCGCAGCGGTGGCGCTGATGACGATGTCCACCTGCGCAAACTCGGTCGGCCAATCATCATAATGAATTGGCCGCCCGCCAAGCTGGCTGGCAAGGGCAGCGG
>JBFZFE010000264.1:0-6870 GCA_041306525.1 Verrucomicrobiota bacterium
CGCTGGCTGCGGTTGCCGGACGCCAAGGCCCGGCGGGTCGTGCGGGCGCTGTTCGACGAAGTCATTGCCCACAGCCGCTCGGGCTACCGCAATGAGTTGCTCGGGCTGAACGCGCTGGAACGTTTGTTGATTACGACTGCCGCCTGGAACCCGCACCGGACCCAGCACGCCCCCGATCCGCGCATCCAGGCAGCACAGCAATACCTGGTCGACAACCTCGGTCGGATGGTGGCCGTGGCGGAAGCGGCCCGGGCCGCCGGTCTCTCGCCGTCGCGGCTGGCCCATCTGTTCCGGGCCCAGAGGGGGTTGACGCCGATGCAGTTCCTCGACCAGCAACGGATGCAGCGGGCCTGCCAGTTGCTGGCCAGCACGCCGTTGCCGATCAAGGAAATCGCCATCCAGGTTGGCTATCCCGACATCTATCACTTCAGCCAGCGGTTCAAGAAACTGGTGGGCCAAAGCCCGCGCGCCTACCGGCAAGGCCGCGCGGGCTAACGCGGTGGTTTTGCCGGGAAACCTTGTGGCCAAGGACGCTCCCGACCAGACCCAATCGCTCGCCGCGCGGTTGCCGCCCGCGCGGGACCAGAACTCGAAAGGGCCGTTCTCGCTGACATCCGGCTGAGTGCCACAGTGGCGCCGACCGCGTTCACGCGCGGCTGCGCTGTTGGCGGTAGTCGGTGGGGGAGCCGCTGGTGCCGCGGCGGAAGACGCGGTTGAAATGGGTCAGGCTGTTGAAACCGCAGACGCAACAGATGTCGGTGATGGTGCGGTCGGTCTGGGCCAGCAGGCGTTTGGCTTCCTCGATGCGCCGGCACTGGACGTAGCGGGTGAAGGTGACGCCTTTGGGTGCTGTGGCCATGGCGTATTCTCTTTCGGATTGGTTTTGGCCCAAGGGTATTCAGGCCGTGCCCCTCGCGGCGTCAAGCGCTGGTGGGGTGAACCATCACCGGCAGGCATCGAGGAGGACCTGACGCTCGCCACCCCCAAAGATGGGCATTGTCGTCTTGGCCGGCGGATCGTACGGGCGAAACTCGACGCGGGCGATCGCGGTACCGGGAACCGCCACCAGCCCGATCGCGCCACTGGTGCCCAGCAAGCCGGTGTTGTCCCACCGAGCCTCCGACAACGTCAGTTGATCGCCGCCGAGGAGGTAGACCCTGATATCCCCTTCGCCCTGGCGCGGCTGTTCCCGATTACGCTTGTTGAACTCAATCTCGTTGATCCGGCCGAGGCCTTGGATGGCGGTCTCGTTGTTGCCGTCCAGATAGACTTGGCCGTCGCGCACCGCCGTCAGGGTGCCGGTCACGCGGGTCATGTCGTGCAACAGCAGGGAGTCAACCGTCGGCGGCACCGCGTTGGTCAAGGATTCGATCCGCCCCCGCCACTCACTGAGCATCAGTCGCTGCAACTGGGTCGGCCGGCCACTTTGGACGTTGAAACTCAGTTGTTTGCCCGTCGGCAGGGCGCGCTTTCCCCGCCACTTGGCAATCAGGCGCCCTTCGATGAACACAAACATCTCGCGCTGTTCATGATCGATCAGCACGGTGGCGGTGATGCTGCGGCGCGCCGAGTCGTCACGGTAGAAGCCCTGTACGCCGGGCCCGCGAAGACCGACCATGTTCTGGCGGAATTCAATGCCGCAACCTTCCTGGGGGAGTTCATCCACCATCAACAGCTTGCGGCCGACCGCCTGATGGTTGTTGCCGTTCTGAGAGCGGCCGAAGGCGTTGACCACGAGGGCGCGCGTGAGAATCTGGTCCACAAGATCGAACTGCAGACAGAGCCTGGACGGCAACGGGGCTTCCCGCATGAAAAGCTGACCGTCCGCGTTGTGCTTGAAGACGACGGTGTTGTTCGTAACGGTGATCTGTTTGGTCTTGCCGCCGACACTCCACGTTGGACTGCCTGCCACATCGAGCACCCCGTCTGGGGTGACATTGGGGCGAACCGTGGCCACCATGGCCCGGGGCACGCTCACCGCCGGCATGTATGATGGCCGCAACTGGACCGTGCGCCCATCCACCGCCACCAGCTCCCCGCTCAGCCGATCACAGTTGGTCAGTTTGAGCGTCGCGGCTGCCGGCAAAACACCGGCGGCTGGATCCAAGACTGTGACCCGACTGATATGGCCTTGACGAAACTGGATGGGTTCAATGGCCTGCGGGCATTTCCAGTACACGATGCCGTCGGCAAACCCGGCCATGGTGCCGCGCAGCCGCGGGCCGCCGGCCAGATCAATGGTGCCGGCTTCCCAGAAAGCGGCGAGGGTTGTTCTATCGTAGGCCATCTCCCGATTGGGGTTTGAGACCTGCTTCTTCGGGGGCTCGTCCAGTCCCGATTGAATCTCCGCGACGAGCGACCGGGCCAGTTCAATCTTCCCGAGCAGTTCGTTCTCCAAAACCAATTTCTCCTCGCCCAGTTCCTGAAGCGCGGCCGTCAAACGACTTCCGTCCCGCAGCGCAACCGCCACGTCGCCCTCGCGGCAGCGCGGCTCCGTGCGTTGGGCGGTGGCCAGTCGCGCCACCATGAAGCGCTCGACCGGTAATTCCATACGCCCGGGTTTGCCGCTCAGCACCAGGTTGGTCGCACCCACCGATTCCAACCGGCCTTCCATGACTTCGCCATTGGCGAACTGGACGGCATCGGTGTCCGCCTTGGCCACGGGCAACCGCAGGTCCTCGGCCAAGGGGGTCAGCAGCAACCACGGCGGCACCGGTTCATCCGGTAGGCTATCCGCCACCAAGACCCCGCGCCCGGACCGCTCCGGCAACGGCGCCAACTGTACCGTCTGCTTGACCTCGCCATCGACCATCAGCACGACCCGCCCTGTCAGGCGATTGACCAAGACGCCAAGCGCAATGGTGTTACGTCCCTTGGCGGGCCGCAGTTGCAGTTGGCTCGGCATCCCGCCCCATATTCCCCTGAGTCGGATCGTCAGTTGGTTGTCCATCAGCGAAACCGTGTAGAAGGGGTCAGTGTACAACCGCGAAGGCTGGCCACAGAATAGGAACAGGGTCACACTTCTGCCAGGCGCCATCCTCGCGGGAACCAACAACTCCACCCCGACGCAATCGGGCAATCCCACGTCACGGTAGACCCATCGTTGCTGGTTCATCTCCTGATCTTGCCGACCAAAGTTGACGCGGTCCCAGCCGCCCAACCATTGTAGGGCGCCAAAGTTGGCAAGGCCTTGGACACTGTTACGCTGCACCGTCTCCACCATGGGGCGCGGCAGTCGCAACTGCCCCGCGACGCTGGTGGCCAACTCCACCGTGTCCGCATTCATGGTCAACCCATCGCCCGTGAGCAGATTGCCGTTGGTCAAGCGCACGAGCCAACCCGTGGCCGCGGATGGCGGGGCATTGGTTGGCGGGGCCAACTTGAGGGACGTGATCCCCGCACCTTGGAAACGGATCGGAAGCGCCACGGCAGCGTGTTCCCAACGAACAACCCCTCCCTCCCAACCCAAAGCCCGGCCATCGAGACTGTCGTCATTGCGCAACTTGATGCGATCCAGCGTGGCGCTGGTCGGAGGAACCGTCTTCCAGCCGCGGTTGCCGTAATCAACATTGGGCACGCGTTGTGGCTTGGGTGTTGCCTCTTTGCCCGCGGGGACGGGATCCGTGCCGCTGCCACCTCGCGTAGGCTGCGGCACCACAATGCCGGGCGGCATATTGGTCGGCAGCAACTCGCCAATCGGCACCGGGATGGGCAACTCGGCCCGCAGTCCAGCGACCGCCCCCGCAAACAACAACAGGTGGGGAAAATATTTCATTGGGCTTGACGGGTGAGACTACCCCTGTCCGTCGAGAAATCAATCAGCAAAACCGCCGCCCACAGGACTGTATTGGCCCAAGCAACGGATCGGTCCTGCAGAGTAGGTCGGCGGAGGTTGCTGCCCCGCTTGGCCATCGGAAACCAGCCCACGACTTCTTTGCCGTGGCGGATTCCTTGACGGCGGGACACGAAACTCGGTCGGGTCGTTGATCACCGTCTCGATGCGCAGGACGCAGCCGAACTTGTCGTACCTCTTGACGCGGGCACCGGGCCAGCGGCGTTTCGTGACGCTGCGCAGTTGGCCGGGATACGCCTTCAAGTTGTTCCAGCAACCGCGGGTCGCGGTCGCGTTTTTCGGCGACGGCGCCTCCAACAACGGCGCGTTCCATGAGGGCCTGAACATGGCCGGCATCTGGAAGTTGCCGGTGCTGTTCGTCTGCGAAAACAACCAGTTCGCCACCGAGGTGCCGGTGTCCTATTCCGCCGCCAACCCCGACATCGGCGCGCGCGCCAAGGCGTACAACATTCCCCGGCGTGACCGTTGGCGGCAACGACGTGCGCGCCGTTTTCGCAGCCGCCGCCGACGCGGTGAAGCGCGCGCGGGCTGGCGAAGGCGCGCCGTTGATCGAGTGCCGGACCTACCGGACCCGGGCCCACGCGGAGGGCATGGGCGATTTCACTTACCGGACCCGTGAGGAAGTCGAGTCGTGGAAAGCGCGCTGCCCGATCCAGACTTACTGGCAACGGTTGCTCGCGGAAGGTCTGGCCACCGAGACCGAACTCACCGCCATCGAGCAGCGCTGGCAGCAAACCGTGGTCGAGGCGTTCCAGCAGGCCAGCAGCGATCCGTTGCCGGCCGCGGCGACGGCAACGCGTCAGATGGTGTCGAGGTCCAGCGGCGAGATCGTGCGGAGGAGTTGCGCGGCGGGACGTTCACCATCACCAATCTCGGCGCGAGGCGCCGACAACTGCGGCGCCATCGGCTCGGCGACGTGATGACGCGCCAGTTGGCGGCCGCGGTGATGCTGCGCCGGATGACCGGCCGGGAACTGGCCACCGAGAAGGTCTGGCTCCGAAAGACGTTCGGCATGATCGATTCGGCGGACGGGCAGTTGCACCGGCCGGCGCGGTCGTTCTGCAAGGCGAAGGTGAAGGATGTCGGTCTGCCGTTGGGCGCACTGAACGCGGCCGCCCTGGACGGGAATGAGCCGGCGCGGCAGGCGGCGTTGCAGATGGCGGAAGGATATCTGCGGCGGCTGCGCGAGGGCGATCTCAAGGACGCGGCGCTGCACTGTTTCTCCGGTTTTTCCATCAAGAGCCTGATGGTCACGGCCCGGTTGCTCGGCAGCGAAGCGGCGTTCGAGGCAGCCCGCATCCTGGTGCAACCGTACGCCGTGGCGGGCGAGACGTTGACGCCCGACAACCGGTTCGGTCCGCGAACGCACACGCACGGGATGTTGAAGACGCTGGCCGGCCTCGCCGACTACGCGCTGACGGCCGGCGAGCCGGTCCTGTTCAGCCGGGTGGATGCGCTCTACCGGCACATGAAGGCTTTGGGCACCCGGTTCGGGTTCCTGCCGGAGGTCATCAACTGGCGGACCAGCGACATGGAACGGCTCGCGCGCAATCATCTGGCCGAGAGCCAGATCCGGGACGCCTCATTCCTTGTATCGGACAACACGCGCGCCGACACCCACCAGTTCAGCTGGCGGGAGATCGGCGAACGGATCGCCGGCGCCTGGGCGGGCTGGACCTCGCCGAACCACGTGCTGGCCTATCGCGAGACGCTCAACGCCCACTGGGGCGGGCCGGAGTTGCGCGACAAGATTCGGTTCCTGCAAAACTGCTGTGGCGGTTCGGGGGTCAATGCGCTGTTCATCCGCTGCGGACAGCCGTATTGCGGCATCACCACCATCGACTTGGCCAGGGACTGCGCGGTGGGCGTCCGTGTCCCGGAACCGGTCGCGCCCGACGCGGTCCGGGTGACCGTGAACGGCCAGTTGCGTCCCATCGCCGACAACCGGCGCTCCGGGATGAGCCTGTTGGGCGAGGCGCTTCCGAAGGACGGACTGGCCGGTGTCTGCCGGGTCGTCGGCAATTATCTGGCGCTGGGCGAATGCAGGGCAGGGGACCGCATCGAGATGACGTATCCGCTGCCGGTCGTCACCGAGGAGGTGGCAGTCGGCAATCCGGGTTACCGTCAGTGGCGGTACCGGGTGACGTTGAAGGGCGATACCGTCGTGCGCCTGGAACCGGTCGGCAACGATGTGGCCAAGGTTTATTCGGACTTCGACAAAATGGAGCGCGAGGTGTTCTACGGGGAGGCAGGCCCCGGTCCGCTCTACCGGCGCGAGCATTTCCTGCAGAACGACTCCCCGGCACCGGCCCCGCTGGTGACCGACGCGGGCGGATTGGATTACTGGCGGGTGAACCGGTGAGGAGCGAGGACGATTTGACGGTGAAACAGGAGAGCCGGCCCGCGTTGTTCCAGTGGTTCCCGGCACCGCCAGCGTTCAACAGCAGAAAGGAAACACTCGCATGAAGACTGCATACGTAATGGGTTTGTGTCCATCGCCAACATGAACCGGGGCGCGATCCGCGTGAACACCTCCCGCAGCACGTTGGTGGACGCGGCGGCTCTAACGGCGGCGCGCGCTGTGACCGATGCTGCGCCGCCGGGCGCGAACCATCCCCTGCTGACGCACGTGAACCTGCTGACGGCCCACCAGGAACCGCTGTTGTCCCTTGGCGGCATCAAACAGTCGAGAGTGGGCCTGCCGGAGGCCGGCAAGACGGGGATTGAATTCTTCGCCCAACACAAAGTAGTCTGCATTCAATGCCGGTAAGGACGGCAGCCGATGATATCCCTGCGCAAACTGCTGAGAATCCCAGAACTGAATGAATTGCGGGGCGCGATTGTCTACTTCGCCTCCGCCGCCTCATCATTCGCCACCGGCAGCACGTTGGTGGTCGACGGCGGCTATACCGTTTGGTGAACGCATGAAAACCCAACCGATTGCATTTCCCGCTGCGCAGACAGCGTTGGTGGTGGACGACGCGGACCGGCAAACTGTACCGGTAGCGGAGTGCTTG
>JBFZFE010000265.1:0-8311 GCA_041306525.1 Verrucomicrobiota bacterium
ACTGATCGAGTCACCCAGCGTCGGGTCCTGCGTTGCAACGATGTCATAGACGCCGTCGCGAACCCGGTAGAAAACGATGGACTGGGTCAACTCCGCCAGCGTGCTCATGACGATGCGTTCGCGCTGGAAGATCTCCGTCATCCGGCTGCTGCGCTTCCAGCCGTTCAGCGCCGCATTCCACGTGACCGAGACCGAGGTGACCAACAGCCCCAGCAAGGTGACGGCGAGCATGACTTCAATCAGGCTGAAGCCGGTATATTGACGCGCGTGTTTCAACGAATTTTCTCCGGGAGGTACCGGTACTCGACAATGGCATCGCTCGCCAGCTTGCTGCGTTCGTACCAATAGACCGTGATGGTCTGTTTCCAGAGCCCCTCGGTCTCGCTGAGCTCGAAACGGCGTTCCCACGTGAAGCCGGGACGGTCCTCGAACGAACCCTCCTGATCCTGCATGTCCGTGGCGCGTTCGACGCGGAACTCCTGGCTTTTGTTGGCCAGCAACGTTTCCGCCACGGTGTAGTTCTGCACGCTGCGCGCCGCCGCCAGGCAACGCCCCAGGCACTCGATGATGGCAAACATCGCAAACGCGACAATAGCGCCCGCGAAGATGGCTTCGAGTAGGAGGAAACCTTGTTGTCCTCGTCGTTTCATGACTTGACCGGGTACACGACCGGCTTGCCCGTGATCGGGTCCAGGCTTACCGCCAGGTCGCTTCCCTTCCCTTCGCCGCGGAAATACACTGTCGCCGCATCACAGGTGCCATTCGGGTAAAAGGTCATCACCGCCACCTGCGGGTCGCTTGCCTCGGTGGCAGCGGTCACCTCGGCCTTCACCAACCTGATCCGCGGGGAAACCTGCTCCGCCCGCAACGTGTGCTCTTCGGTTGCGCCGTCTGCCGATGTCAACAGCTGCGTCAGCCAGAAACGCTGCTGCCGCGGGTCGATGTGAACCAAGGCGGGTTGCTGCTGCGAGACGGCTTGGATGCGGGCAAACTGGCAGGTCGTGGCGAAGTTGCGCGCCGTTTCGCTCAGCAACGAGCTGTTGTAGGAACGCACAAACTGGGGCGCCGCCAGCGCCAGCATCAGGGCAATCACGAAGACCGTGACTCCCAGTTCGATCAGGGTGAAGCCGGCAAGGCTCCGCCGGCGTTTACTGCCAGTTGCCGATGTCATCCTCATTGCCATCCACACCATCCGGGCCCGGCGAAGCGAGGTCGAATCCCGCGGCGTTCTTCTGGCCGGGGAACTTGTAGGTGTAATCCCGATTCCAAGGATCCTTGCGCAACACCGCCGGCTCCAGGTACGGTCCCTTCCAGTTGCCGGGTGTCGGCGGCGAACTCGGTTGCTGCACCAGCGCCTGCAAACCTTGCTCCGCGGTCGGGTACATTCCGTTGTCCAACTCGTACAGGTTCAACGCGGTCCGGTAGGCATCGATCTGCCGCTGGGCGGCAACCTTCTTCGCCTCGGCGCCGCGTGAACCCAGTCGCACGGCGGCAATGGTCACCAGCATGCCGATGATCACCACGACCAGAAGAATCTCCAGCAGCGTGAAGCCGCTTTGTTTGTGTGTTCTGATATTGCTCATGTTCATTCCTTCTCTGTGCTATTTGCCGATGCCGGATGTGATGTCGAAGACCGCCAGCAAGATGCTCAAGACCACCGAGCCGACCACCAATGCCATGAACAGGATGATCAACGGCTCCAGCAACGTCGTGAAGACGCGCAGCCGTTGCGCCAAGTCCTGCTCATACATGGTGGCAATATTGTTCAGGGCCGGCACCACTTCGCCGCTTTCCTCCCCGACGGCCAGCATATCCAGCAGCAACGGCGGGAAAACCTTCCCCTTGGCCAAGGGCTGGGAAATGCTTGTGCCATCGGTCACCTGCACGCGGGCCTCGTGCAACTCCCCGGCAATGACTTTGTTGGTCATGGTCTGCTCGACAATCTCCAGGGCGGTCAACACCGGTACGCCGTTCTCCAGCAAAGTCGCCAGGGTCCGTGCAAACTGCGCGAACGCCCGCGCCTTCGCGATGCTACCCAGCAACGGCAACCGCATGCGCAGCCGGTCAAAGAACAGACGCCCTTCGACTGTCTTGGAGCGTTGCCACGACACCAACACGGTCACCCCGATCACAATCACCGCGGCCCACCAGAACTTGGTCACGACATCGCTGATGCCAATCAGGATCTGCGTCGGCAACGGCATCGCGCGCCCCATTTCGCGGAACATCGTGGCGAACTTCGGCACCATCACCATCATGAAGAAGATGATCGTGCCCAAGCCGACCACGCCGATGATGAGCGGGTAGATCAACGCGCCAACCACTTTGTCCTGCAACTCACCGGCTTCCTCGTAATGCTTGGCCAACCGGGCCAACACATCCTCCAACGCCCCACTGGCCTCGCCGGCACGGACGAGGTTGACGTGGAAATCCGAAAAGAGCGGCCGCTGTTTGCCCAACGCCCCGGAGAGGGTGTCGCCTTGGACAATGTCGTTGCGGATCTCGCCCAGCACCTTGGCAAATGACTGTTTCTGCGTGCGCCGTTCGAGCACACCCAGCGCTTGGCTCAGCGACATCCCCGAACGCAACAACGTCGAGAGTTGCTGCGTGAACATCTGCACATCCCGCCGCGTCGCGCTGCGCCGCCAGCCCGATTTGCGGGTCGTTTCCTTTTCCGCCGCGGCCGCGACGGCGAGCGGGAAATAGCCCAGCCGCCCCAATTCCGCCAGCGCCAGCCGACGGTCGCCCGCCGCCACCATGCCGGTAATCAGTTCGCCGGTGCGATTCTTCGCCTTGTACTGGAAGTTCGGCATGCGACGCTAGATCCCGATGATGGCCTCGTCTTCGAGGGTGACACGACCGACTTCCTCGACCGTGGTGATGCCGGCTCGCACCTTGGCCCAGCCGTCCTCGCGCAGGGTGACCATGCCATTGGCGATGGCGGCCTGTTTCAGCGTGGTCGAGGAGGTGCGTTCGATGATCAGGGGACGCAAGTTCTCGTGCATGACGAGGATCTCGTACATGCCCGTGCGGCCCTTGTACCCCGTGAAACGGCAGTCCTCGCAGCCGCGGCCCCGATGGAAATGCGTCGCCTCGCCGCCTTGCGGGTAGCCGATCTCGCGCAGTAACTCCGGCTCGGGCGTGTACTCCTCCTTGCAGTTCTGGCAGATGGTGCGCACCAACCGCTGGGCAATCATCGCTTCCACGGATGAACCAACCAGGAATGGCTCAATGCCCATGTCCAGCAACCGCGTGAACCCACCGGCAGCGTCGTTGGTGTGCAACGTCGAAAACACCAGATGCCCCGTCAACGCCGCCCGAATGGCAATCTCCGCCGTCTCCAAGTCGCGGACTTCACCGACCATGATGACATCGGGGTCCTGCCGCAGGATGTGACGCAGCCCGCTGGCAAAGGTCAACCCGATGTCCGGCTTCACATGAATCTGGTTCACGCCCGGCAACTCATACTCGACCGGGTCCTCGATGGTGATGATGCGCTGGTCAATCGAGTTGATCGTGCTCAGGAACGCGTAGAGCGAGGTGGACTTGCCTGAACCGGTCGGGCCGGTCACCATGATGATGCCGTGCGGCAACTCGACGAGTTTGCGCACCAGCTTGTCATCCTTGCGCGACAACCCCAGCCGCTCCAGCCCCAGCACAATGCTGCTGCGGGTCAACAATCGCAGGCTCACGCTCTCGCCGTAGGAGGTCGGGATCGTCGAGACACGCACGTCAATCTCCGCCCCGCCGCTGCGCACGTTGATGCGGCCGTCCTGCGGCAACCGCCGCTCCGCGATGTCCATGTCCGCCATCACCTTGATGCGCGAAATGATCGCCGCCTGGAACCGCTTCAACTGCTGCGGGACCGGCACCTGGTGCAGCATCCCGTCCACCCGGTAGCGAATCCGCAAATCATTCTCCATCGGCTCCAGGTGAATGTCGGTCGCCCGTTCCTTGTACGCTTCGCCGATGATCTGGTTGACGAACTTCACCACGCTGGCTTCCTGATCGACGTTCTCGACATCGTCCTTGATCGCCGCCACCGGCGTATCGAGGTCGAGCACGTTCTTCTGCATCAACTCATCGAGCGTCTCGGCCCCCACCCCGTAATAACGTTTCAACGCCTTGGCGATATCGGCTTGCGTGCTCAACGTCATCTCCACCCGGCTGCGCGCCACCAACCGCACCGCCTCCAGCATCGCCGTGTTGAACGGGTCATTGGTCGCCACCAACAACGAACCGTTCTCCGCCCGCACCGGCACGATGTTGTACTGGAACACCACCTTGGTCGGCACCTTCGCCCGCGCCGCCGCATCGATCTCGGTCTCCGGCAAACGCGTGAACCCGACCCGCAGCAGACCAGCCAGCGACTCCAGCAATTTTTCCTCTGGCACCGCCCCCGTCTTGACCAGAGCCGTCACCAGCGATTCGCCGTTGTCACGCGGGCTTTTCAGCACCGACTCGATTTGCGGCAGGCTCAGCAGACCAGTCTGAACCAGCAGTTCTTGGGCGCTCTGAGGAATATGATTAACCACGATAGTCTCGATTAGAGCTTGGCAGTATAGGAAAGCCCCTCCCCAGTGTCAAGGAACCCGCCCACAGGAACCCACAGGAACCCGCCCACAGTGTTCCAGGGCGATTGCATTTTGGCTGTTGCGGGGAGTGATTGCTGTAAGTGGGCCGGTGGCACCGGTTTAGAACGCGAATTTTAGGCTTCCGGTTTGGCGCGCGTTTTGGTTGAACATTGGGATGCATAATAACATCCCCCAATCGCTGCTTAACTTGAAAGCCAAACTCCAACTCATCGCCGACCCGCGCACCGGCCGCGCCAAGCGCCACCATCTGTTGGACATCCTCCTGATCAGCATCTACGCCTCGCTCTGCGGCGCCCAAACCTTCACCGACTTCGCCCTCTGGGGTCGTTGCCAACAGGACTGGCTCAAGACTTGGCTCGCGCTGCCCCGCGGCATTCCCGCCCACGACACCTTCAACCGCGTCTTCGGCCTGATCGATCCCGCCCACTTCCACGAAGTCTTCCTCACCTGGACCCAATCCCTGCGCCACGCCGTCGCCGGCGAAGTCGTCGCCATCGATGGCAAGAGCCTGCGTGGCAGCGCCACAGTCGCCAGCGGGCCGCTGCATCTGGTCAACGCCTGGGCCAGCGCCAACCGCCTGATCCTCGGCCAATGGAAAGTCGCCGACCACAGCAACGAGATCACCGCCCTGCCCACACTGCTGGGCGCCCTCGAACTGGCCGATTGCGTCGTTACCGTCGATGCGCTCAACTGCCAGAAGAGCGTCGCCAATGATTCGCGAAGCCGATGCCGACTACGTGTTGGCCCTCAAAGGCAACCACAGCGTCCTGCACGACGAAGTCAAAACCTTCCTCGATGATGCGATGGCGCATGACTGGCGCGATCTGCCCCACGCCCATCACGCCACCATGGACAAAGAGCATGGCCGCCACGAACAACGCCGCTACTGGATTACCGAACAGATTGACTGGCTGGCCGACAAAGCCCACTGGGAAGGCCTGCGCAGCCTCGCCGTCGTCGAGGTCACCCGCACCGTCCGCGGACAGAGCCAGACCCAACGCCGCGATTACCTCACCAGCCTGCCGGCCGATGCCGTGCGCCTGGCGGCGGCAGTGCGGGGTCACTGGGAAGTGAGAACTGCGTCCACTGGGTGCTGGACGTCCAACTCGGCGAAGACAGCCACGGCTTACGCCAGCGCCACGCCGTGCAGAACCTCGCGCTGCTACAGGTCTTCACCCTGAACCTCCTGCGGCGCGACCAGACGCACAAAGTGGGCACCCGCGCCAAGCAAAAGGCCGCCGGCTGGAGTTGCTCCTACCTCCTCCAACTCCTCAACTTCTAAATGCAATCGCCCTGCCTCGTGCCCCAACCTCCTGGGTGACCTTCGGCGCCGGTGGCCCGATTCCCGCTGCTCACCGCGGCGGCGACATCAATGAAGCAATGAAGTCGTGCACATGGCTGACATGCAGCGGAAAGGCAGACAACGACGTTACTTTCCGACTTTGGACCTCGGTCCTTCTCACCAGTTGTTTTGTTCGCGGCGCAGGGGGCGTTCCCGGTAGTGTTCGCGGGGTAGTTCCTGGACGAAACGGGAGGGACGCTGGAAACCGCCGGTATCACCGCCCGTGGGACGGAACAGCGGGTAGGTCAGGTACAACTCGTCTTTGGCGCGGGTGACGGCGACGTAGAAGAGGCGGCGTTCTTCTTCGAGGCCTTCGAGGTTGTCGATGACGCGGGCCAGCGGGAACATGCCGTCGCACAGGCCGATGACGAACACCGCTTTCCATTCCTGACCCTTGGCTTGGTGGACGGTGCTGAGGCGGATGAACTCCTGTTCGCCCGACTGAATCAGGGAGGAATCCTCGGCCTCGACGTTGGTCAACAGGGCGAGCTGGCTGAGGAATTCATCGACGCCTTGGAAGCCCAGCGAGAAGGCGGCGAGTTGTTTGAGGTCTTCCTCGCGGACGCGGGCGTTGTCGAACTTGGTCTTGGCGAAGTCGCTGTAGAATCCTTCGATGACGATCTCGATCATCTCGTCGGCATGCTTCGGCCCTTCGGTCTGATCGCGCAGTTGGTTGATGACGGCGGCGACCTGTTTCCAGTCGGCGGCGGCTTTCTTGGGCAGGGCCGGCAACGTTTCCGGCAAGGTCGAGACCATGCCGGTCAGGATGGCATGGACGTGGCCCCAGAGTTTGTCGGCGGTGGCGGCGCCGACGCCGTTGAGCAGCTTGGCGATGCGTTTGAACGACATCTCGTCGTGCGGGTTGAGCGCCAGTTTCAGGAAGCTGCTGACGTCCTTGATGTGCGCCTGCTCGAAGAAGCGCAGGCCGCTGGTGATGACGAAGGGGATGTTGCGGCGGGTCAGTTCCATCTGCAATTCCATCGCGTGATAATGCGCCCGGTAGAGCACGGCGATCTCCGGCAGCTCGATGCCTTCCTCGCGCAATTCCAAGACACGTTGGGCGACGAACTGCGCCTGTTGGCTGGAATCGGGACAGGCCACCAGCCATGGCTTGGCGCCGCCGGCACGCACAGCCTGGAGGTTCTTCTGGAACTGCCGGGCATTAGCCTTGATGGCGTCATTGGCCAGGTTGAGGATCGTCGGGACGCTGCGGTAGTTGACCTCGATCTTGTGGACGCGCGCGCCGGGGTAACGGTCGGGGAAGTTGAGGATGTTCAGGTAATTGGCGCCGCGCCAGGAGTAAATGGACTGCGCATCGTCGCCGACCACCATCAAGTTGCGATGGCGTCGCGCAAGGGCATCAACCAGGTCGGCCTGGATCTTGTTGGTGTCCTGGTACTCATCGACGAGGACGTGGAGGAACTGTTCCCGGTAACGTTCCCCGACTTCGGGCTGCTCCTCCAACAGGCGCAGGCAGTTGACCAGCAGGTCATCGTAATCCATCGCGTTGGCAAGCTTCTTGCGTTCCCGAAACGCGCGCTGGAGGGAGGCAATCTTGCCGGCCAAGTGGGAGAAGTAGTCGTACTGCTCGGCCAAGACGCGTTCGAGGCTGCGCTCGGTGTTGACGGTCAGCGAGTAGATCTCGGCGAGCACGTCGCCCTTGGGAAAGCGTTCGATTTTCGTGTCGATCTTGGCGTCGGCGATGCAGTCGTTAAGCAATCCCGCCGAGTCCTCCCGGTCGAGGATGGAGAAGTCCGGGCCGAATCCCAGCAGCTTGGCGTGACGCCGCAGGATCCGGTTGGCGACATGATGGAACGTCCCGCCCCAGATGGCCGAGACATCCATCGGGAGCAAACCTTCGACGCGGCGCAGCATTTCCTTGGCGGCTTTGTTGGTGAAGGTCAGCAACAGGATACGGGAAGGCGTCACCCCCTGCTCCACCAGCCAAGCCACCCGGTAAGTCAGGGTGCGTGTCTTGCCGCTGCCCGCCCCGGCAATGACCAGCATTGGACCGCCGTTGTGCGAGCCGTCTTCGCCGCGCGCCGTCACGGCGGCAAACTGCTGGTCGTTGAGCTCGGCACGGTAGTCGATGTGCAGGTTCTGCGGGGCGTGACTGGGATGCAGTATGTACTCGTCGGGCATGGTTCCTCGGCAACGAGGGCGCACCCTACCGGGACGACTGCGGTTTGTCCAAAACAAACCCGCCCGACACGCTGGTACGCGTCGGGCGGACTGTTGGATTGGCTGGTGATTACGCGGCGCGACGACGGCGTTCGTCTTCGGATTCGCTCTCGCCTTCGCGGCGTTCCAATTCGAGGTCCTCGCTCCGGACTTCACCGGAGACGGTTTCCTCGTGGCGGCGCTGTTCCTTGTG
>JBFZFE010000266.1:0-9070 GCA_041306525.1 Verrucomicrobiota bacterium
AACAGCTGACGATCTTGGTCACTGCGGAATACGTCGCGACGTTCATTGCCGCGTGCGGTCACGTGGTACGCGGCGTCAGGAAACTCAATGCGTAAGGGTCGGGCCATGACTACTCGCAAGCTATCCGTCAGTCCTCCAATCCGTCAAGTGTGGTGAGTTGACCCCCAAAACTCAAGTGTGGTGAGTTGACCCCCAAAACTGTCAAGTGTGGTGAGTTGACCCCCAAAATCTCAGTCCCCCCAAAATCCGTCAGTCCTCCAATCTGTCAAGTGTGGTGAGTTGACCCCAAAAAGTGAGTTGACCCCCAAAATGAGTGACCCCCAAAAATGAGCAAGAACTTTTTTCGCAGAATTCCAGGCGCGCCCTTCGACGGCCAAGGCAAGACGAATCTCCCAGTTAGGACTTGTCGCGGGGTCTGGTTTTGGCCACGGTGGCGGCGTGACGCAGCTTTCACAGGAACAATTCGCCGCCGTGGCCGCCGAGGTCGCGTTGATGCTCGATGAATGCGAGCACGACGAGGCGTGGCGCGTGTTGGCGATGTTCGCCGCCGGTAAGTTCAACTACCGGCTCGCCGATTTCGCGCCGGCAACGCAGTCGGCTTTCCGCGAACTGGGCGCGAGCCGGCAACGCAGTTACCCGGCCTTGCTGGAGCAGATTGCCGGCTTGGATGCGGATTTCGCCATCGAAGAACTCGGTTCGTTCGCGCACGAGCGACGCGCGTATCCGTTGGTCAAGCTGGTGTGCGCGCCCGCGGCTTCGGCTTACGCGACGGTGATACCGGTCTGCGTCGTGGCCGGCATCCACGGCGACGAGCCCGACAGCGTGTTCGGGGCGCTGGAGTTTGCGCGGCGTTTTGCGCAGAGCGCCGAATTGCGGCGCACGTATGCGCTGACGGTTTATCCGTGCCTGAACCCGGTCGGCTACGAACGCATGACGCGAGAGAATGGGCGCGGACTGGACTTGAATCGCGAGTTCTCCCGCAACAGCGACGAGCCGGAGGTGGTGTTGATGGAACGCGAACTGGCGGCGCATGATTTCCTCGGCATGATCGGCACGCACAGCGATTACGAGTCATTCGGCCTCTACGCCTACGCGGCGGGCGCGGTCTTGAGCGAGCGGCTCGCCAAGCCCGCGTTGTTCCAGGCCAGCGGCGTCATCCCGATCAATACCGAGGCGGTGATTGACGGTCATCCCGCGCAACTCGGCATCATCAACCAGAAGTACCCGAACTCGCTGGGCCCGCTGACCAAGGGCGCGGTCGAGCCGTTCGACATCACCATCGAAACCCCGAACCTGTTCGCCTTGCGCAAACGCGTCGAAGCCCACGCGATTGCTTGCGAAACCATCCTCCACGAATACCGCGCCCTCGCCGCGGAAGCCATGTACCTATGAACACACTCGCCGACAAACTCAGCGCCGCCCTCGCGGCCGGCACCTTCGTGCGGCTGGTCGTCACGCCTGCGCCTGGCGCGGATGACCTTCAGAAAATCATCGCCCGCCTCATTGATCTCAAGACCGGCCCGCACCTCTCGCTCACGCACCGCTACCCGACGCGCGACGTCGTCAAGAACATCCCCGTTGCTGCTGCCGCCAGTTGGCTGGCCAGTTTGCAGCTCCAAAGCGCCCTGCTCAACACCACCACCGACGACTGGCAGCTCAATGCCGGCAAGCTCATCCGCCACAAACCCGCCATCACCACCGCACCCGCTCGCACCCACGACCAGACTGCCAAGGCCGTCCTCGACGCCACCGCCAACGACTGGCTCCACGGTCTCGGCATCACCGACGGCGCCGGCAAGGTCCGCGCCTCGATGGCGGACAAATACCGGCAGATCAACCGGTACCTGGAAATTTACCGGCACCTCGCCAGCAATCTCAGCATCGCCACCATCGCGGACATGGGTTGCGGCAAAGCCTATCTCACCTTCGGCCTCTGGCATCTCTACGCCCGCGTCTGGAAACGCCCCGTCCGCCTCCTCGGCATCGAGGAACGCCCCGAACTGGTCACCGCCACCAACGACCTCGCCCGGCAACTCAACGCCACCGGCCTGGAGTTCGTCACCGGCAAGATCGCCGCCGCCGAACTCCCCGCGCTCGATGCCCTGATTGCGTTGCACGCCTGCGACACTGCCACCGACGACGCGATTCACCGCGGCATCGAACTCGGCGCCAAGCTCATCATCGTGGCCCCTTGTTGCCACAAACAGATTCGTCCGCTGCTGGGCAAACCGGCTCCGCTCGCCCCCGCGTTGGCCCACGGCATCATGGCCGAACGCATGGCCGAATGGGTTACCGACTCGATCCGCGCGCTGCACCTCGAATGGGCGGGTTACCGGACCAAGGTGATCGAGTTCGTCGCCTCCGAGCACACGCCCAAAAACCTGATGATTGCCGGCATCCGCGATCCGCAACGCGAACCGTTCGCCGATCCCGCCGCCAAACAACGTCTCGACGAGTTTCGCCACTTTTATGGACTCGATTGATTGGCCAGCGCTGGAGCGATTGCGCGCGGCGTTCCTCGATGGCACCGCGGGCGCGGCGGATTACTGGAAAACCGAGTCCGACCTCGCCAGCTACGACGCCACATTCGCGCAACGCATCGGCTGGAAGTGGGATTACGTGTTGGCGCAACTGGAACGCCGCGGTTGGACTCCGCCAGCCGGTAACATCGTGGACTGGGGCTGCGGCACCGGCATCGCCGCGCGCCGGTATCTCAGCCGGTGGGAAGCGCGCCGCGTCTTCCTGAGCGATCGCTCGACGTTGGCGATGCAGTTCGCCGCGCGGCGGATTCGCGAGAACAATCGCGAGCAAGATCTCTGGTCCGAGCCAACGCCGCCACCGAGCACAGACGTGTTGTTGATCAGCCACGCACTCACGGAACAACCCGAGCCGTGGACGTTGCCCTGCGACGCACAAGCCGTGATCATCGTCGAACCGGGAACCAGGGATTCAGCCCGCAAGCTCGTGGCGTTGCGCGAATCGCTGCGCGACACCTACAATGCCGTCGCCCCCTGCACCCACAACGCGCCGTGCGGTCTGGCCGGCAACGGACGCGATTGGTGTCACCACTTCGCTTCGCCGCCCACGGAAGTCTTCATGAGTGCCGATTGGGCGCGATTCGCGAAGCTGGCCGGCATTGATCTGCGCAGTTTGCCGGTCAGCTATCTCGTCCTCGACAAACGTCCCCTGCCCGCCTTACCGGCCGCGGCCAAACGCCTGATCGGCGCCCCGCGCGTGTACAAGGCCCATGCGCTGGCACTGCTCTGCGGCGCCACCGGCGTGCGCGAACATCGCCTGACCAAGCGCGATTCTCCCGCCGAGTTTCGCCGTTGGAAGAAGCGCGACGCCGAGTCGCTACAGCTCTGGCGGGACGGCCGTTTGCCGTGAGGGACGAAGCACGCTACTATGGGGCCATGAAGACAGCCTTGGGAGTTTTGATGCTGCTGGGAATGTTGGTCGCGGGGCGCGCGGCGGAGACGGTCCCGGTGCGGCTCCTGGGCGCGAAGGGTCAACTGACAGGAGTGACGAACGTGCAAAAGGTCGTAAAGACAGATGAACAGTGGCGTCTGCAATTGACGCCTGAGCAATACCGGATTACGCGCGGGCATGGGACGGAGCGGGCGTTCTGCGGGGTTTTCCACGACAACAAGAAGGACGGGCTCTACGCGTGTGTTTGCTGCGAGCTGCCGTTGTTCGAGTCGGGCGCGAAGTTCGACTCGGGGACGGGCTGGCCGAGTTTCCTGCAGCCGGTGGCGAAGGAGAACATCGCCGAGAAGAAGGACGTCAGTTACGGGATGGTGCGGACGGAGGTGTTGTGCGCGCGTTGCGACGCGCACCTCGGGCATGTGTTCCGGGATGGACCGAAGCCTACCGGGTTGCGGTACTGCATCAACTCCGAGGCGCTGAAGTTCACTGAGAAGGCGAAGGAGAAGCCGGTATTGAAGCAGGCGGTGTTCGCGGCGGGTTGTTTCTGGGGCGTGGAGGAAACGTTCCGCACGACCAAGGGCGTGGTGAACACGGAGGTGGGTTACACGGGCGGCAAGACGAAGAACCCAACTTACAAGGAAGTTTGCACCGACCGGACCGGCCACGCCGAGGCGGTGCGGGTGACCTACGATCCCGCGCAGGTCAGTTACGAGCAGTTGCTGGAGATTTTCTGGAAGAACCACAACCCGACGCAGCTCAACCGGCAAGGACCGGATGTCGGGACGCAATACCGCTCGTCGATCTTCGTGCAAGACGAAGAGCAGGCGAAAGCGGCGCAGGCGTCGAAGGAAAAGCTGATCGCGTCCGGCAAGCACAAGAAGCCGGTGGTGACGGAGATCGTACCGGCGGCGGAGTTTCACCGGGCCGAGGATTATCACCAGCAATACCTATTCAAGCGCGGCATCACCCATTGCCACGTGCCGAGTGCGGACTAGCCAGCGCGTCGCCGGTTGGCTACGGTGCGTGTCGTGAACGCCAGCGCCCTCCAGATCACCCGTGCGCTCAACGCGGCCGGTTACGTTGCGTACCTGGCCGGTGGCTGCGTGCGCGATATGGTGCGCGGTGTTGAACCGCAGGACATCGACATCGCGACCACCGCCACACCCGAGCAGGTGCAGGCACTATTTCCCCGCAACGTGCCGGTCGGCGCGCAGTTTGGTGTCGTGCTGGTGCTGATGGGCGAGGAACAATTCGAGGTCGCCACCTTTCGCAACGACGAGGCGTACGTGGATGGTCGTCGGCCCACGGGAGTCCGGTATGGCTCGCCCGCGGAGGATGCGCAGCGGCGCGATTTCACGATCAACGGGCTGTTCTATGATGCGATCGCCGACAAGATCATTGATTTCGTGGGCGGGCGCGAGGACATCGAACGGCGGATTGTCCGCACGATTGGCGAGCCGCGTCATCGTTTCACCGAGGACAAGCTGCGGCTGCTGCGTTGCATCCGTTTTGCCACGACGCTGGGTTACGAGATCGAGTCAGCCACCTTTGCGGCCTGTCGCGAGATGGCCGGGCAGATCAAGGTCGTCAGCGCCGAGCGGATTCGGGATGAGTTGATCAAGATCCTGACACGTGCCAACGCGGGGCGCGGCCTGGAGTTGATCGAAAGCAGCGGGTTGCTGGCGGAAATCCTGCCGGAAGTCGCGGCCATGAAGGGCGTGGCGCAGCCGCCGGAGTTTCATCCCGAAGGCGACGTGTTCACGCACGTGAAACTGATGCTCGATTCCTTGCCGCCGAACCCGAGCGTGACGCTGGCGTTTGCCGTGTTGCTGCATGATGTCGGCAAGCCGCCGACCTTCAACGTGAGTGATCGGATTCGGTTCAATGAGCACGACAAGGTCGGCGCCGAGATGACCGAGCAGATTCTGCGTCGGCTCCGTTTTTCGAATGACGAGATTGCCGACATCAAGCTCTGCGTGGCGGAGCACATGCGTTTTCGTCATGTCCAGGAGATGCGCGCCTCGAAGCTCAAGCGCTTGATTGGACGCCCCACCTTCCTGGACGAGCTTGCACTTCACCGGCTCGATTGCCTGTCGAGTCACGGGAGCACGGAGAACGTTGATTTCCTCCAACGCAAAGCCGCGGAGCTGCCGCCGGAGACACTCAAGCCCAAGCCGTTGCTGACGGGGCACGACTTGATTGCATTGGGAGTGAAACCGGGACCGGCGCTGGGGCGGATCTTGCGCGAGCTCCAGGACCTGCAAATGGATGAGCGCCTGAAGTCGCGGGAAGAAGCGCTTGCGTACATCCGGTCGGGTCAACTGGACTGGGGTTAAGCCGCTGGCTTGCATCGCCGGAGGGGGGCCGTTATCTTCGCGGCCATGAGCAAGATCCTTGTGGTGGATGACGATGCCGATATTCGCCGGGCGTTTCGGCGCAATCTGGAGTCGGGCGAGTTGGCGGTGGTCGAGGCGGCCAGCGGGACGGAAGCGATCCGGCAAGTCGCCGCCGAACGGCCCGACTTGGTGGTCATGGACATCCGCATGGGCGAGACGAACGGCTTGGACACGTTGCGCAAGCTGCACGAGCTCGACCCGAAATTGCTCATCATCATGATGACCGCGTATGGCACCACCCAGACCGCCATCGAGGCGATGAAACTGGGGGCTTACGATTACGTGCTCAAGCCGCTCGATGTGCCGAAACTCAAAGCGCTCGTGGCCCAAGCGCTGGCCAACGCGAAGGCGATGCGGCAGGTCGTGAGCTATCAACCGTTGCTCTCGAAGGAGGACTACGCCGAAGGCATCGTCGGCATGAGCGAGCCGATGCAACAGGTTTTCAAATTGATCGGCCAGGTCTCGCAATCCGACGCGACCGTGCTCATTACCGGCGAGAGCGGCACCGGCAAGGAGTTGGTGGCGCGGGCGATCTATCATCACAGCCTGCGCGCCGATGAGACGTTTCTGGCCATCAACTGCGCCGCGATTCCCGAGAACCTGCTCGAAAGCGAGTTGTTCGGTCACGAACGCGGCGCGTTTACCGGGGCGATGGAACGACGCATCGGCAAGTTCGAGCAATGCGATGGCGGGACGATTTTCCTCGATGAAATCGGCGACATGCCGCTGGCGACGCAGGCCAAGGTGTTGCGCGTCCTGCAAAACGGTGAATTCCAGCGCGTCGGCGGCAACCAGACGATGCGCGTGGACGTGCGCGTGATTGCGGCGACCAACCGGGATCCCGAAGGGCACGTCGCGCAGAAGAAGTTTCGCGAGGATCTCTATTACCGGCTCAATGTCGTCCGCATTCATCTCGCGCCATTGCGCGAACGGCCGACGGACATACCGTTGCTGGTGGATTACTTTCTCCGCAAAGCCCGCGTCAAACGCGTCAGTCCGGAGGCGCTCGCCATTCTCCAGAAACATGCCTGGCCCGGTAATGTTCGCGAACTGGAAAACGCCATCGAACGCGCCACCGTCGTAGCCCGCGGTCAGATGCTCATCCCGGAAGACTTGCCGGCTGATGTGCGCGAACCCCGTGCCGCGACCGTCGCGCCCCAAGACGTCGGGTCGGCGATTGACGTCGCGGCGGCCGCGCTGTTTGCGATTGCCCGGCAGGACCCCGAGTTTGGCGTCATCGATGCCATGGAACGGGAGATGATCACCCGCGCGTTGAAGGAAACCGACGGCAACCAGGTCCAGGCGGCCAAACTTCTCGGCATCACGCGCGCCACATTGCGCAAACGCATTGAACGCTTCGGCATCGAGCGCCGTCTCGAAGTCTCCTGAAATCCGCGCGTGACTTGCTCCACGAACATTGCTGGTTTGCTGGCTGCTGCACCCCAATCGCGCGGTGCGCAGGCGGTTTCCGATGCGGAACTGGCCCGGCAGTTTCCCGAACTCGGGATCGCTTACGCCCTGCTCTTCGTTGCCGGCGTGGTGGCCGATGTTTATCTGCTGGTCCGGTGGGCACTACACAAGGCGGAGCGCAGGCGCTTGGGGAATGTGCCAGCACCGCGCTGGAGCATCGCCGAGGTGGTGTTTGGCGGGAGCCTGGTCCTGGGGGTGTCCATCTTCCTGGGCGTAGTAATGCATCTGGTGTCGGGAGGGACATCGACATCCCTGACGAGCCTGCTTCTGGTGCAACTGGTAGTTCAATGTGGTTTCGTGTTCGGCTTGGGCTATTACCTGCGGGTCCGCAACGTTCGCTGGCAAGAGGCATTTGGGTTCCACCGGGCGACGCTGCCGGCGGCACTGGGAAGCGGGGCGCTGTTTTGTCTGGCCAGCGCCCCGCCGTTGGTGGTTGTCACGTTCGCTTACGAACGAGTGCTCCGAAGCTTGGGGTGGCCGATCACGGCGCAGGACATCGTCCAGCAGTTCGTCACCACGACGTCGATCCCCACATTGGGGTTGTTGATTGTTTTTGCAGTGGTCGTGGCCCCGATCTTTGAGGAACTCCTGTTCCGCGGCTTCGCGTACCCGGCCTTGAAGGAACGCGTGGGAACCGTCGGAGCGCTGCTCCTTGTGTCGGCGCTCTTCGCCCTGATGCACGCCCACGTGGCCTCGGCGGCGCCATTGTTCGCCCTCGGTCTCGCCTTGGTGTTTGCCTACGAATACACCGGCTCGATTGTCGCCCCGATGGCGCTGCATGCCCTCTTCAACGCGACCAACGTGGCCACTTTGCTTTACGTGCGCGCCCACTCATGAAGACCGTGCGCGACATCGGCGAGTTTGGTTTGATTGCCCGCATTGCCCGACAACTCGGGAAAACCGACCGATCCGTGGCGCGGGGCGTCGGTGACGACTGTGCGGTACTGGCAGGAACGCGCGGTCGCTTGCTCCTCTACACCTGTGACCCGGTGGTGGAGGGTACGCATTTTCTTGCGGACACTCCCCCCCGGCAAGTCGGCTGGAAGGCAATGGCCCGCAACCTGAGCGACATCGCCGCGATGGGCGGATTGCCACGTTGGGCCGTGGTCAGCATCGGCCTGCGTCCCATCACACCGGTCAGCTATGTCGAGAATCTCTACCGTGGGATGCGCGCGGTCGCCAAAGCGTTTGGATGCGACATTGTCGGCGGTGACACCACGCACGTGCGCGGTGAGAACTTTGTGGTCGTCACCTTGCTCGGCGAAGTGGAACGCAACCGGCTGACGCTCCGCTCAACAGCTCGACCGGGTGATGTCGTTTTCGTTACCGGCAAATTGGGCGGCTCGATTGCCGGCAAACACCTACGCTTCACCCCGCGGATTCGCGAAGCACGCTGGCTGACGGAACATTACCGGCTCCACGCCATGATGGACGTGAGCGACGGGCTGGCCAGTGATTTGCGGCGCCTTGCGGAAGCCAGCCAAGTCGGGTTCGATATTGTGTCCGCGCAAATCCCCGCCAACCGCGATTTGCGCGCGGCCTTGAGTGATGGCGAGGATTTTGAATTGCTCTTCACCGTCTCGAAGCGAACTGCATCGCTGCTGAAGCAGCAGTGGCCGTTCAAATTGCCTTTGACCGAGATCGGCTGCGTCAGCAAACAGCGCGGCATCCGCCTGGATGGACGGGCACTCACCGCGAAAGGCTATGACCACTTCGCACAGCATTGAGACGCACAGCGTCGCCGAAACCATCGCGCTTGGCGAACGCTTGGGGCGCGA
>JBFZFE010000267.1:0-2914 GCA_041306525.1 Verrucomicrobiota bacterium
CGTTGTGCGGAAAGCGGCGGAAGCGCGCGCCCGAACGAACAATGCCCGCCACCATGCTCGCGTGGATCAAGCGGTCGGCAAGGACGACGTCGCCGCGCTGCGGCAACATTCCGAGCACGGCGGAGTTCGCCGCAAAACCGGAATTCCAGACGAGACCGTGTTGGTAGCCGTGCCAGCCGGTGAGTGCGCGTTCGAGGTCGGCGTGCAGCTGGGTGTAGCCCGTGATGAGCGGCGACGCGCCGGCGGAGGCGCCCCACCTCTGAGCCGCTTCGATAGTGGCAGCAATGACCGCGGGGTCACGGGACAGGCCGAGGTAGTCGTTGTCGGCGAGGTTGAGCCAGGCTGCATCGGCCTGACGCGCATCAAGCTGGCGCAACAAGCCGCCGGCCTTGCGCTCGGTCAGCGCTTCCTGTGCGCGTTCGGAGATGCGCTCCTGTGAACTCATGCTTTGTAGTGCTGCGACCCGTCCTTTTCATTACCCACAACTTTTCCGTTATTGTATTGGTGCATAGGGTCTGTAGTTAATTGTTCGGGCGCACGTTGGGTAGGCGGCGCCCCGGTTCCTCACGCCGACAAGCAAGCCATGAAACGAGCTCCCTTGTTGGCGCCCACCCTGCGGGCGCAGTCGAACGGGGCGTTGGCAAAACTGGGACGCCAACGCCAGACCCAATGGGCCCAGCATGAATTCGCGCACGCGCCCTTGCCCGATCAGCGGCTGGTGAAACGATTGATCCTTATGGCGACCGACTTCGCGCAACAGCCCACCGCGCCCATCCCGCAAGCCTGCGGCTCGTGGGCCAGGACCAAGGCCGCCTATCGTTTCTTCGATCATGACGGACTCACGCCCGAAGCGCTCCTCGTCTCGCATGTCCAATCCACCGTGGAACGCGCCGCCGCCCATCCCCTCGTGCTCTGCGTGCAGGACACCACGACGCTCAACTACTCGACCCATCCCAAAACCCGGGGTCTGGGGCCGATCGGCAACAATCGCGACAAAACCATCGGCCTGCTGCTGCACTCGACCCTGGCCCTCACGCCCGGCGGCCAGCCGCTGGGACTGTTGCACGCCGAAAGCTGGTCCCGCACGACCACCACCTTTGGGCGCTCTTCGCACGCGCGCAACCGCACCCCCCAGGCTGACAAGGAAAGCCAGAAGTGGCGCACCAGCTTCGCCGCCTGCCAGAGCCTGGCCGCGCAGTGTCCCGACACCACGCTGGTCAACGTGAGCGACCGCGAGGGCGATCTTTACGAACTGTTCGCGGACGCCCAAACACCCCGGCCGGGGCCGCGCGTCGAGCTGCTGGTGCGCGCCCGGCACAACCGGCAGGTGGACCACCCGCAAAAAGCCCTCTGGGCGTGTCTGGCCGTACAACGCGTCAGCGGGCGCCTGAACATCCAGGTGCCGCGCAAGGATGGCCAGCCCGGCCGGCTCGCCACGCTGTCGATCCGCCACACCCGCGTCACGCTTTGCCCGCCTTGCTTGAAAGCCGACCAGCCGCCGCTGACCCTCTGGGCGGTGGAGGCGCGCGAAACGCGCGCGCCCAAAGGTGTCCAACCCATTTGTTGGCGGCTGCTCACCACGCTGGCGGTGGAGAGTTTCAGCGCCGCCGTTGAAAGGGTTCGCTGGTATGCGCAGCGCTGGCAGATCGAAGTGCTGCACAAAGTGCTCAAGAGCGGCTGCGCCGTGGAACAACGGCAACTGGAAACGGCGGCGCGCTTGCAGCGGGTGGTGGTGGTGGACCTGATCGTGGGCTGGCGCGTGCTGGCCCTGTGCAAGGCCGGACGCGAAAGCCCGGACGGCCTGGCCAGCCAATGGCTGAGCGAGGGCGAGTGGCGCGCCTTGACCTGCTACATGGAAGAGCGGGCGACGCCGCCACGGCAGTCGCCCACCGTGCGCCAGACCGTGCGTTGGATCGCCCAACTGGGCGGCTTTCTGGGGCGACGGAGCGACGGCGAGCCGGGGCCGACCGTGGTCTGGCGCGGGATGCAACAACTGCGCGCCATCACCGCCGCTTGGAAGAAATTCGGTCATGAATCTTGTGGGTAATGAAAAGGACCTGTCACCGCTTTCCCCCATTGGCGACTTGTCGCCAATGCAACGCCGCAGTCAGCGGGGTGTGGAAGAGTTGGACGCCTTTCTCAACTCGACGGCGACAAGTCCCCTGCGGAAAGCGCGGACAACTCGACAAGTCCGCGCTTCCAGATCCAGCGCAACCGCCCGTTTGTTTCCCTCATCGGTGTGCATCCGTGTCCATCCGTGGTTAACCCCTTATTTTTCCCGAACGAATTGGCAGGTCACTTGTCGAAAAATCTGCCAGATCAACGGGAGCAGGGAGCGGCTGAAGCCGGACTCCAAACACAGATAGCTCGCGCTTGCTCCGTGCGGCGAACGCGGCAAACTGACGGGACCAAACGGTTGATGGAAGAACAGTGGAAAAACACCGGTATCACGCCCGGCCGAATTCAGAACTGGATTCGGCTGTTGCTTCTCTTTGTGGGCTTGAGCCTGGGCCAGGCATCGGCGGCGACGTTTACCGTAACATTGGATCACGACACCATTCTGCTGGGCGACACGGCCACGCTGTCGCTTCGATTTGATGGAGGCAGACCGGGTGCCGTCATCCAGCTGCCGGACGTGCCTGGATTGCAGTTTCCCAATGCCAGCAGTCCCACCCAAAATGAGATCACCATCAATGGGCAAACCACTTTTATTCTTAGTGTTGCCGTCAAGCCCACGCAGACCGGCGACTTCGTCATCCCGGCCCTGACCGCCAAGGTGGGGAATGAAACGCTGACCAGCCAGCCCATCAAGTTCAAGGTGGTGCGCGCCGCACCCCCGCAGCCGGGAAGCGAGGCAGAACAACAGGCGCTGGCCCTGCTGCGTTACGTCGTTCCCAAGCCCGAAGTCTTCCTC
>JBFZFE010000268.1:0-3819 GCA_041306525.1 Verrucomicrobiota bacterium
CCCTACTCGACGATCTTCGGATCTAATCACGCCTTTTACGCGCTGGGGCCGAGCGCGCTCGGCGAGTTCGGCGTGCGGCAGTTTTTGCCGGGTGTGGATCTGGTCGGCGACTACGTCGCGGCCTGTCGTCGGCAAGGCTTGAAGGTCGGGCTCTACTACTCACCGCCGGACTGGTACTTCAACCGGCATTACATGTCGTTTCACTTCGGCAGCGAGGATCAGAACAACTTTCCCGGTCGAGCGCACTTCGGTCTGCACCACGAGGTGTTGCCGGTTCGGCCGCCGAAGCCGCCGGGGCACGAGGCAGCTTTCCATCAGTATCTGCGCGGCCAGATCACCGAATTGCTGACCCGGTATGGTCCGGTGGACCTGCTCTGGTTCGATGGCGGCCCGCCGGTGATGAGCATCGACGAACTCCGCGCTCTTCAGCCCCACATCGTGATCAATCCGCGCATGCACGGCGTGGGGGATTTTGCCACGCCCGAATTGCATCTGCCCGCGACCCGGCCGCCCGGCTGGTGGGAGTTGTGCGACATCTGGCCGTGCGGCGGTTGGAGCTACGACCCGAACCACGAGCGCTACAAGCCCCTGTCTTGGTTCTGGGAACGCTATAACGCCGTGCGCCACAGGGGCGGCAACCTCCTGCTGAACGTCGGCCCGAAAGCGGACGGCTCCATGCCGGCGGTGTACTACGAGCGGATGGCGGAGCTGGCCAAACAGCAGAGAAATGATCCAGCCGTTGGGCTGGGGTTGATGTAGCATCCGATGCCACCGACACGCGCAACGTCGGCCGGTGCTGCGTGTTGGAGAATACCATGAGGATTTGCATTTCCCTGTTTCTGGGCTTGGTGGCGCTTGCCACGGGCGTTCAGGCGGCGATGAAAGACCTGCCGCATCCGTTCCTGCTATGGACCAAGGAGGAGGCGGCGGCAATTCGACAACGGGTCGAGACCGATCCATTGGCCAAGCAGCAGTACGAGAAGATGGCCGCCACGGACATCAGCAAGGTCAACCCGACGCTCTGGAACCTGTTCAACTATCTGGTCATGGGCAACGAACAGGCCGGGCAACGCGAGAAAGCGGAGTTGCTGAAGTTCATCGGCCGCAAGCCCGAGCCGTTGACCTGGGAGAACGTTGACCTCAAGAACTTCGTCTGGAACGAAGGCATGCCCTCGGCCGGTGACCGGCACCAGCGCGACGAGCAGACGTTGAACACGCTGCGCTACGATGTCCTCTACGACCTGCTCTCCCCCGCGGAACGGGCCGGTATCCAGACCACGATGCGCCATTACATCCAGTTTCATCTCGACGGCGCTCCGCCGCGGCATCCGGCGTTTTGTTACACCCGCACGGGCTGGCTGCCGAACATGCATTGGCCCCGGGCCATTGGCACGCACCTGATGGCCGTGGCGCTCAAGGACCAGAAAGCCATCGAGGCGATGTTCAACTCCGATGGCGGCTGGAAATGGTTCTTCGACGGCTACGTTGCCGACGGTTACTTCTACATGGAGGAATTCTGCAAGTACTACTCCAACATCGGCACGATGATGATGTACGGCGAAGCGCTGGAACGACTCGGGCTCGGTCAGTTCGGTTTCGGCTACACCGGCAAGGGCGGCGCGACGATGAAGAACTTTCTCGACATGCCGATCAAGGTCGGGTTCCCGCGCGTCAACTCACCCGGGATGCCGCTCTACCCCGGCGTGACCATGGGCGATGCCGGTGCCTTCTTCGTCTACAATGCCCCCAAGCCCGGCGGTCGCGTCCCCCAATGGTGGAGCACCGCCCACATGAACGGGCCGCTGCCGAAACTGCAGGCGCCCGGCTGGTATGAGATGGGACACCGCCGCTGGCCGGCGGCCGGTTTCGACTACTTCCTCGCCCAGATGCGCGGCCCCGGTGAGGATGTTTATCTGCCATCGCTCTACTTCGGTGTGGCGCCCGTTGACCCGCAGAAGGTCAAGCCGCCGCCTGCTCCGTCGTATGTCACGCGCGAACGTGGTTTCGCCCTGCTGCGCGCCGAGGAATCACCGGCATACTGGGAATCGCCGAAGCCGGCCGTCGCGCTCCAGTTTGGGATGTACTACGTCCATTACGTTCACGACTGTTTTGCCATGCTCAACTACGTGGCCCTGAACCGCACCATCTACGAACGCATGGGCTCGGTGAAGAAAGGCTACGCCGGCGGCGATCCGTGGCGCGATCATGTCAACGGCCAGACCAGCGGCGTTGTGGTCGACGGCCTGAAACCGAACTGGGTGGACGACGGCAACAACGGCTGCCAGAACCAGCGCATCCGCGAACACCTGACCGGTTCCGCCAAGTTCGTCGCGGTGCGCGCCAAGAACATCTACCCCGGCGTGGACCAGGAACGCGCGTTCATCCTGACCGGCGACTACCTGTACGACGTGTCCTGGCTCCAGAGCGACAAACCGCGCCTCTACGACTGGCATGTTCTCTGTCCCGGCAAGGTTACGGCACCGGGCGATTGGCAACCGGCCACCGTCGAGAAGATCGTGTTGACCGAACAGCAATCCATCGAGGCCGGTGACAAACCGTGGTCCGTGGTTCTCCATCAACATGACGACTCCGAACAAGTCGGCGGGGTGCGCGTGTCGATGTTGTCGGAAGCCGGCACGACACTCACGCAGGGCCGTCCGCCGATTGGCCCGAAGGAAATGGGAGTCAAGCTCGTCGCCAGCCGCACCAAACCCGGTACGCTCTTTGCCGCATTGCACGAGCCTTACAACGGTCCCGCCGCCAAGGCGCCCGCCGCGAAGTTCGAGCGCATCGCCCAGACCAGCGAAGCGTTGGTGACCGGCATCGGCAACGACCGCATCCTGCTGGCCTACGGCGATGGCGCCGGCAAGGAACAGAAGATCGAAGGCAACGGCGAAAGCTTCACCTTCACCGATTTCGGTTTCGTTCGCATCAGCCCGGACAAGGTCGAGGTGACCGGCAACGTCCGCTCCTTGCGCATCAAGGTGACCGGCGCACCGAAGCTGATCATCAACGGCACCGAGCACCCGAACAAGCCGAGCAGTGGGATGCTGGTCTGGTAAGCCTAGAAAGAGCGCTGGAGCCGCGAAAGCGCAAAGATCACACAGAAATACGAACTTCCGCACAAACATGCCCTTGGTTCACGATATTTTGGGCCTAAAGCCGGTTGAAGGACGAAAGCCTCGAAGACAGCGCCAATCTCCCCGCCCCGCACGTGATTGCCGAAGAAATCACCGAGGACCTCGAGGCCGCATTGGGCGGGGGCCGGTAACGGAATGTCCCGCGTCCTCAGCGTGACTTTCCCCCGCGCATGCGCCAGCGCTTCCGTCAGACTGCCCTTCAGTTCCGCAAAATCTTTATCCTTCATGGCCGATACTCCCGTTTGATTGCCTCTGCGATCTCCCGCAGAACCTTCTTCTGTGCCGCCGTCAGGTCTTCTGTAAGTCTTTGTGCCTCTGTGATCTCTGCGATCTTTTGCGGCTCCACCGCTCCTTTTAGGCTCAATGACCCAGTTGACATTGTACAACACGGCAAATTCTTTTCCCGGAGCCGCTCGGCTACTTGACTAATAACTTGACTCACTCTGGACTCATTCCTAACTTCTGAGCCGTGAGCTACCAACCGATTTTCACCATTTCCCCCCAGCTTCTCAGTCGCATCGAGTCGATTGCGGCGCTACGCGAACGGATTCTGGCCGCCACCATTCAGGTCCCTTGGATCCCCGCCCTGCAGAAGGATACCCGGCTGCGCAATGCTCATTGCTCCACCGCCATCGAGGGCAACCCCTTGACTTTGGAGCAGGTGCGCGCTGTCGAAGAA
>JBFZFE010000269.1:0-6087 GCA_041306525.1 Verrucomicrobiota bacterium
CGCGAGATGCACGCCAGCGAACAACAGTTGGCTCCCGACACGACGACCGCGTTGTGGCAGGAGATCGAACCACACCTCAGCGGCGCGGGACAAAGACCGGCATCAAGCGCAGCACACCCGCGCCGGCGTTGAAGGTATCGTGAATGATTTGGGTTGGTTTCATGGGTTGTTCGCCTTGTTCTGCGGTTCGGAGACTTCCGTCGCGCCGATCATCTGCCCCTGTTTCATTGCCCGGTCACCGTCCGTCACCATCGGTTGCTCCCAAACCGGTCAGCGCTGCGACATCTTCTGCCCGCAACTGTCCGCTCGCGGTCACCCCGGCATTCAAGACCAACACCGCCGCCTCCTGGCGCGCGCGGCTCACCCAACCCCGGACCATCTCCGGCGGCGCCACGGAATGATCCCACGGATGCCAGAACCACGATCCCGACGCAAACGCGCCGTCCGGTCCCCGCCGCGACAACGTGGTTTCAATCTGGAGCGGCAACACATACTCCCGGCCTTGCCACGACCAAACCGTCTGGCGGTGGACCGCGCCGCCCACGCCGTCCGCGCCGGTTGCTTTTTCCCCCGAGCGCGCATCCACGGGAAACAACGGTACGCCGGGAAAATCGGTGGTGGAATTGTTGAGCACGATCGTGCCCGGTTGCCGGGCATGCACGAAGTCATACAACTCCTTCCACTGCCAGCGCGGCGCGCACACCGCGTCCCATTCCGCCTGCAAGTCCGGCACCGTGCCCGGATACTTCCACATCTCCACCAACTTGTCCGCGCCCGGCCGGTAACCTGTCGTAAACTTCGTCCACGCCCCGTCGAACCACAATTCCACCACCGGCCCGTATTGCGTGAGCAACTCGTCGAGTTGTGCCCGCACAAAGTCCGCGTAGGCCGCGTCATCGCCGGTATCGTGCGTGAAATCCCAGAGCGCGTAATACAACCCCAGCTCCAGTCCATACCGCTGACACGCCGCCGCCAACTCCGCGACCACGTCGCCGCGGTAGTCGCTCTGCTGCACCCCATACCGGGCCACCCGGCTCGGCCAGAGACAAAACCCGTCAATGTGTTTGGTCGTCAACAGAATAAACCGCATCCCCGCGTCTCGCGCCGTGCGTGCCCATTGATCGGGATCCAGCCGGTCCGGCGCGAACGCCCCCGGATCCAAATCGCCCTTCGACCATTCCACGTCGTGATAAGTGTTGATGCCGTAGTGGGCGAACAGGCCGCGCCCCAACCGGCAAAACCGTTCCTGCGCCGGCGTGTAGGCCGGCATCGTTGTCGGCGTCGGCGAACCGTTCACCGACTGCCTCTCGCCACAAACAGGATCAGAAATGCGGTTTCAGAGGGGCTTCGCCGCGGCGCCAGCAGGCGGGGTATCGTGTCTTGTTGCATGGGCGGCAGGATAACGAGTGCCGCCCCGCGACGCAATCAGCGAAACCGGACCCGCCCGGCGGCCCACCCAATTGATAGTCAACTACTTTTGCGGAGAGGGCCAGAACGGGCGGCAACAGGGGGTTAATCACTGTCATTCCGAGCGCAGCGAAGAATCCCTGGCATTCCTTCGGGTGTCCACTGGTATGTGCTGCTGACGACCAACTGGTAGGAATTTGCTTTTCCGAGGGGCTCCGCATGGGCGCCAGCAGAGGGGTTATTCGGTAACGGCCTCACGCAACTCGGCGCCAGCGGATATGCCGAACGCGAGCACGCCACGCCGGAACTCGTCCGTTTCGGTCTGGCGGCTGTCCCGCATCTGCCGCGGGCGGTGGCGGACCCGGACCCGGCAGTGCGGCTGCGCGCCTGCGAGATTCTCCAGAAGATCCAGCCGGCCAAGCCCGAGCGGGAAACCGGGCAATAACTTCCCGGCGGCCGCCGTTCTCGTCTCCCGCCCAACAGCCATCTCGTGCCTGTTCAGTCCGTGTAAATCACGGGGCCGGGTGCGCTGCTTCCTTGATGGCGATGGCGCGCAATGTGACAGTCCGCCGGCTGTCGCCGGCGGTGCTCCAGCCGAAGTCGCCGGCAATCAGGTGACCGCTGTTGTGCAGCCACAACTGATCCGGGCGATCGCGACGATCGACATCCCCCAGCACTGACAGGAGGATCCGGCGATCGCGGCCAACGACCAGCGTGCGCCGCCAGTAACGGTTGGGAAGAAAACTACTGGCAAACACGGGCACAGCGCGCGGGTCCGTTTGCTGGTGTTCGAACTGGCAAAGGGCCAAGGCCGGTCCCGCGGCGCTGCCGAATGCGTCGTGGAGCGTGATTTGCATGCTGTCGTGCAAATAATCCTTTCCGGCCACGGCGTCCGGCAGCGGGGGCAGGCGGGGAATTCCTTCCAGGAGATTCCACTCGGCCGAACCGTCGCCGGCCCGATACCAAGCTTCTCCCTTTTCCCTCTGGGACCCGAGCGGGACGGCAGTGTAGAGGCAGTCGCCGCCGCTCAGCAGGACGCAGTCCGTCGCGGTCGTGCTGACCAGCGTGGGCTTGGCGCCCTCCTCGCACTTGCGGACGTAGCACCGGGCCGGTACCGGCCCGGTCTGGTCTTCCGCAGTCACACAGAATGCCAGATACCCGTCCCGGACTCGCCGTGTGTTGAGCTGCCTGTCGCGCGCCGTGTCCAGTCCCAATGGAAACACTTGGCCCCCGCAGGTGAGACCCACCATCAACTCCCGCGGGTTCGGGTCCGGCGGGAACGCGCGGAAAGCCGACACCGGTTTCGCGGCCTCCCTGTCCGTCCAATTGAACGAAACAAACGGCGCCCGCTGCCGGTCGGGCACTTGGGCCACGGCCCTCCCGGTCCGCATGTCGACGGCATGATAGCTGCCGCGCCCGACAGCCTTGAAGACCGCGATCAGTTGTTGCTGGTCGAAGTAATCGAGTTCCCAGTCCGTGTCGAAGCGGACCTGTTCGCCCGTGGCCAGGTTGAGCCAGAAATAGAATGGCCGATTGCCCGGTCGCGGCCAGAACCGTCCGGAACCGCCGGCAACCATGAAGACCGCGGCCTTGGCGTGCGGAATGACGATGTGCGACTGAATCGCCGGTCCCCGTCCCCAAGGCGCGCGGATCAAACTCGTGGAAAACGTGACCACGCGGCCGTCCACCAGGTCAACGGCGCACGGCTCTTCTTGCGCCCGCTGCAGGAAAACCCAAAGCCGTCCGCCGCAGTGGGCCGCGCCCACCATCCGCGAGTCCCGCGCGGCTGGCGTCTGGGACAGCGGGCGGGCCGTGAACCCATTCGTCACCACCAGCCGGCGGAACGCATCGCCGCGGCGCACCAACACACTGTCGAGGTCGTTCACAATCCCGGCATCGTCCCAGATTCCCAAATCTTGCCAGTTGGTGCTGGTTGACTCGATGAGCGGCGGGCTCGCAGTGGCCGCGAGACCGGCCGGCAGCCCCGGAGCGAGGCCGGCAAGGAGGGACAGCAGGCAGAAGCATTTTTTCAGTGGGACTCCGTGTTCGGTTGGCACGCGGTGAGACTAACCGGTCCTGTGCGGCTCCAGGAAGTAAAATGGCTGCAAAATTCCACCGTGCCCCGGCCGCCGGTACCGGCTCCCGAGCTGATTTTCCTTCTCGACGGACTGGCGCGGGAACGGCACTCTGCGCCGCCATGCATATCAACATCAGTCAATTTGGCGCCGCGCGGAAGGGGCGGTGGACCGACCTGCCGGGGTGGGTGGACGCCCTGCCCGGCGCGGAAGATCGGGCCCGCGCCTGTGTCGCGGCGGCGGCAACCTGCTTCGGCATGCTGGCCGACACTGCCACAACCGCCCCCGCTGCCGGCGGGGTGACCAGCAAGGTGTTCAAGCCGATTGACCAAGCGCAGCCCGGTTTCTACGCCGACGGCAAGTGGAGTTATGCCTACGAACCGCGGCAAGGCACGCTCAAGTATGATGGTCGTGACCTGCCCGCCGCGTAGCCCGGCGATTTCATTCTGACCCCGTGGGGCTGGATGCAATGGCAGGAGCAAGGCCACTGGCTGCCGGTCGCCGAGAAGCCAGCCACCGGCACGCAACTGCCCGACCCGTCCAGGTAGTTCATCCGCCAGCATTCCGACAACGGGCCGCGTCACCGGCAACGGTGGCGCGGCCCTGTTTCGTGACAGACTGACGGGGGTACTATTTTGAGAAATGGCGGCATCGGTTGGTGGTAGATAGGGTAGAATGCAGGAGTCAACGGATGAACGGATCAGACCAGACCGATGGACAATTGCTGGCGGAGTTCGCGGCGACCGGCAGTCAAACCGCTTTTGCCGAGATTGTCTCACGTCATGGCGCGATGGTGCAGGCGGTCGCCCGGCGGATCGTGGGGGACTATCACGAAGCCGAAGATGTCACCCAGGCGGCCTTCCTGACCTTGGCCCGGAAAGCGTCATCGTTGCGAAAGGATTCATCGGTCGGCGCCTGGCTGCATCACGTGGCCTGGTGTCTGGCACGGAATGCGTGGCGAACCAAACACCGGCGCGCGGGGCGTGAGGCGGCGGCCATGCGCGAGCGCGAACTGACCGAGCCGGTTGCCGTGGACCCGCAGGCGTTTGCAGCGGAACTGGACGCGGCGATCAACCAGTTGGCGGAACGCTACCGCCGCCCGCTGGTGCTGTTCCACCTCGAAGGCTGCACCCTCGAACAAACCGCCCGGCGACTGAATCTGAACCCCAGCACGACTGGAAATCGCCTTGCCCGCGGCCGGGAACTTCTCCGGAAGAAGCTGGTGCGACGCGGGGTGACGGTCGGTTCGGTGGGCGCATTGACCGCCCTGCTTTCCGCGGAATCGGGAGCCGCTGTTCTCCCGGCAACCTTCGTCGCGAGCACGGTCAGTGCCGCGACGGGCGGCACGGTCTCAACGACCGTGGCCGCGTTAAGCAAAGGAGCCTTGAATATGTTGTTCTGGAACAGTGTGAAGACCGTCGCGTTGACGGCGGCGTGTGCCGGTGTAGTCGGAACCAGTGTGGTTGTGGCGCAGCGGGCCGTGAGTGATTCCAGCCCCGCGCCCGCCGCCAAGACCAAGGTGCTCGACATCAATAACACGATGGGAACACTGGTCGAAGTGGCGGCGGATGGAACAGTGGTGTTGGACCTGAATACAGGGGGCAACCCCGGTGGCGGCCAGACCGCACGGAAGACCATCCCCGCCGCGGATGGGTATGCCGACGCAGTGAGGACTTCCGCCGCCGAGTACAAGGCCGGTGAGATGGTGAAAGTGTTCTGGTACCGCGACCCCGCCGCCGGGAACAAACTGCGAGCATTGGCCGTCGCCAGTTCGACCGACCCGACGCCGGCCGCCTTGCGCGCGCTCGAGATGACCGGCATGGGCGCCACGCCCCGCGCGGTCACCGGCGATCCCGGCAAGGTCTTCAAGGCCATCGACACCACCCAGTCCGGCACCTATGGCGACGGCAAATGGAGTTACGCGCTCGAAAACAAGGGCGACCAGCGGCAGGGGATCCTGAAATATGACTCGAAAAACATGGGCGACCCGCAACCCGGCGACCATATCCTGACGCCGTGGGGCTGGATGCAATGGCAGAACGGCACGTGGCTGCCGGTCGACGCGAAACCCGCCGAGGGCAATCAACTGCCCGACCCGTCCGCCAAACCGTAGATCGTCTCCCGTCCACCGCCGGCCCAATCACTGATTGTGGACTGAGCCGGTTGGGGCCGCGTCACTGCCACCGGTGGTGCGGCCCTCTTTTGCCGTGCCGATCAGACGCCGCCATTTTCTTGAAAGATCGCCACCGGCGGCCAACGGGACAGTTGTCCCGTGATCAGATTGTTGTCACAAATCGCTGCCCGGCTTCGTATCATCGTTGGAAAGCATGAACGCGCCGCGTCCCGATGCCGAACTGCTGGCCGCCTTTGCCGGGCGGGCGGACCAAACCGCGTTTGCGGAGTTGGTCGAACGTCACGGGCCGATGGTGGTGCGCGTGGCGGAAGCGATCCTGCGCGACCGGCATGGGGCGGAGGACGTGGCACAGGCGGCGTTCCTCGTGCTGGCCCGCAAGGCGGCCGGGCTGCGCCGGTCCGAGACGGTCGCGCCGTGGCTGCACCGCGTGGCGTGGCGGTTGGCCATTGATGAGTTGCGGCGGCGGCAAAG